>NZ_LZMI01000093.1:0-25806 GCF_001665475.1 Gordonia sp. 852002-51296_SCH5728562-b
CACATGCCCTCGAGTGGGACTCGACCAATCACTTCCCGGTCGAGGAGTTGCGTGAGGCGGCTGAACCCGGGATCGGCACATTAACGCCGACCATGCCGACGTCGACACGCGCGGTGAAGTCGCGGGCGGCGTCGCCGTCCTGGGTGAAGATCGCAACACCGTTGCCGTACTGGTGATCCGACGCGAGAGCGAGTGCCTCCTCGTAGTCACCGGCGCGCACGATCGAGAGCACCGGCCCGAAGATCTCGTCGGTGTAGATCGACATGTCCTTGGTGACGTGATCGAAGAGCGTCGGGCCGATGAAGAAGCCGTTCGACAGATCGTCGTCGCCATACGTCTGTTCATCGCTGCTGCGGTCACGGCCGTCGATGACGAGCTCTGCACCCTCCTCGACGCCCTTGCCGATGTAGCCCTTGACGCGCTCGAGTGCCGCGGCCGTGACCAGCGGGCCGTAGTCGGCCTTGGGATCGAGGCTGTGGCCGACGCGCAGCGCGTTGACCTTGTCGATCAGCTTGGCGCGCAACCGTTCTGCGGTCTGCTCCCCGACCGGTACGGCGACGCTGATCGCCATGCATCGCTCGCCTGCGCTGCCGTAGCCTGCTCCGATCAGCGCGTCGGCCGCTTGGTCGAGATTGGCGTCGGGCATGATGATCATGTGGTTCTTGGCGCCGCCGAAACACTGCGAGCGCTTGCCGTTCGCCGCGGCGGTCGAGTAGATGTACTGCGCGATGTCGGAGCTACCGACAAAGCCGAGCGCCTTCACCTCCGGGTGGTTGAGCAGCGCGTCGACGGCCTCCTTGTCGCCGTGCACCACCTGGAACACGCCGTCGGGAAGCCCTGCCTGCGTGAACAATTCGGCGAGACGCACCGGAACCGACGGGTCGCGCTCGCTCGGCTTGAGGATGAAGGCGTTGCCGCATGCGAGTGCCGGTCCGGCCTTCCACAACGGGATCATGGCCGGGAAGTTGAACGGGGTGATGCCCGCGACCACGCCGAGCGGCTGGCGGATCGAGTGAACGTCGATGCCCGAGCCCGCGCCTTCGGTGAACTCACCCTTGATCAGATGCGGTATGCCGATGGCGAACTCGATGACCTCGACGCCGCGCTGGATGTCGCCGAGGGCGTCGGCGTGTGTCTTGCCGTGTTCGAGCGACAGCGTCGTCGCGATCTCGTCGGCGTTCTGATTGACCAGGTCGACGAAGCGCATCAGCACGCGGGCGCGACGCTGCGGATTCCACGCGGCCCACTCCTTCTGCGCTTCGACGGCGGTTGCGACAGCGGCGGCGACGTCGTCGGTGCTCGCGAGGGGGACGGACGCCTGGACCGCGCCGGTGCTGGGGTTGAAGACGTCGGCGTGACGCCCGTCTGTCACCTCGACGCGCGCACCGTTGAGGTAGTGCGGAATGGACGGTACGGATGCAGCAGCGGTCACCGGTGATCACCTGTTCTGGGTTGTGGGTTGTCGAGAATCGTGGAGGTTCGCGGGGTCCCGGAGATGTGAGCCATCAGACCCTGTCCCACACATACTAGGACATCCAAGTAATTTCGTAAACGCCTTCGACAAAGGCTCTGATGCACCCCGAGCAGCCAGTTAGGGTAGCCTTCGTTTGGTTGCGGTCGTGTGTCGACCGCACTCACAAACCCACCCAAGCAAAACCCATCACGCGAGAACAAGGGAGCAGATCGTGTCCGTCGTCATCCTCTACGGCACCGAGACCGGCAACGGAGAGCTCGTGGCCGACGCCATCGCCGATGTCCTGGCTGCCGAGCACGATCCGTCGATCTACGACATGAGCGAGTTCGCCGTCGAGGATCTCGATCCCGACGACTTCCTCGTCGTCGTCTGCTCGACCTACGGCGAGGGCGAATTGCCGACGGGTGCCGAGCCGTTCGCCGAGGAGATCACCGAAACCACCCCGGATCTGTCCGGCGTGCGATTCGGCGTATTCGGACTCGGCGACACCATCTACGGCGAGACATTCAACCGCGGCGGCGAGCTCATGGCCGAACTCCTGACCCGCCACGGGGCGACCCAGGTCGGCGAGCATTTCCGCCACGACAACTCGTCGTCGATCAAGCCGGCGAAGGCTGCTGCCGAATGGGCGCAGGGCATCGCGAACGTGATCGAGCGCGTCGACGCCTGAACGCACGCGCACGACGCTCGGCATCGAACACTCCCGTCAGGCGACCCTGCGGATCGGTGAGACCGTCGACTCACGCAGTTGCGCGTCGCGTTCTTCGCCGCGCACCGCCGAGGACTTCGCGAGTTCGACGACGGAGCGGACCATCGCGGCGAGCACGATCCCGAGGAACAGCGCGGTGGGCACCGACACCTTGAGATTCTCACCGAGGAGCACCACACCGAGCGCCATCGCCACGGCGGGCTCCATCACATTCATGGCCGGGAACGACGTTTGCAGGTCGCCCGCGCCGAACCCCCTCTGCTGGGCCAGCACGGCTCCCGCCGCCACCAGAACCAGCAGGTAGATCTCGGGCCTCGCGAAGGTGTGGATGCCGTGGTGTGTCGCCTGGTACACCACCGTCTTGACCAGAAGCGCCGACACTCCGAACAGCGTGCCCGCTGCCAGTCCGTAGAACAGCGCCCGGTAGTGCGGGGTCGACCGCTCGGCAAGGACGACACACGCGACGACGACAGCCGCGACCACCGCGACGGTCCCCCACACCACCATGTCGTTGGGTCGTCGAAGCGACGGCTCAGGGCGAGAAATCAGCAGGAATGTCGCGACACAGCCGACGAGGATCGCGCCCCACGCCCATTCCTTGAGCTGCGGATGCCGGTGGTCGGCCCACGCTTCGAGCGGCAACGCGAACAACACCGCGAGCACGACGAGGGGCTGGACCAACAGGATGGAACCCAGCCCGAGCGCCGACGCCTGGAGCACGAACCCGATGATCGCGATCACCGCACCGAGCCACCAGCCAGGAGTGATGGCCCCCGACGCGCGGGAGGCACGCTGCCGAAGCACCGTGCCTCCAGCGATCAGCAGTGCTGCGAGAGTCGCCAGCAGCGCGGGAAGCCAGGAGTGCACGGGAACCAGGCTAATGGTGTCGCAGCGGCTTTGCGTCGGTCCGCCGCACTAATCTGAAGAGATGCGAGGCACACAACACAGCACTTCCGGGCACGACGACGCACGCGCCATCGCGTGGTTTCGGACTGAACTCGAACAACTCGCAACCCTCGATGCAGCGACGATCACCAAGGTCCTCGACGCAGCGCACATCGACCATTCGACCGTGCTGTCGATCATCGCCGACTGCCTCGACGAGGCCTACGAGTTCGACGCCCAGGCCGACGAGGCGTCGGCGGCAGGCAATGACGACCACGCGCAGTTCTGCCGGCAGGAGTCCGCGGCGTGGCGGGCGACCGTCACCGTGCTGCGTATCGCCGACGCCCGCCAGCGCGGCGATCACCGCGCGGGCCGCTCACGGAACATCGCATGAGCGCAGCGCCCCGCACACTGGTACTGATGCGGCACGGTAAGTCGGGCTATCCGCCGGGCGTCGCCGACCACGACCGACCGCTCGCCGAGCGGGGGCGTCGGGAAGCGACCCTCGCCGGCGAGTGGATTCGCTCCGAAGATCTCCGCGTCGACACCGTGCTCTGCTCGACCGCGACACGCACACGCGAAACGCTCGAACGCACCGCGATCAGCGCGCCGACGACCTTCCTCGACGAGATCTACGGCGGCTCACCCCTCGACATCCTGGAGGTCGTGAGGGTGTACGCACCGGCAGATGCGTCGACCGTTCTGGTCGTCGGACACGAACCGGGCATGCCGGAGACGGCGCTCACCCTCGACCCGGGCGGATACATCGATCGCTTCCCGACCTCGGCATACGCCGTCGTGGCGGTGACCCTCGACTGGGATCGCCTCGGCCTCGACGCCGATCCCGACGCCGAACTCCTCGGCGTCCGAGTACCGCGCGCCGAGGCGTAGTTCGTCACACCCGACTCGACCCGAGTGGCCAGAAGTGCTATCAATGGATTGCGCAATTGCGTAATCCATCATTTCACCGCCCGCATATTTCAACACCGAGGAGGTCGGGCACATGACGACCAGCTGGCCGCAACCGCTCTACGAGATCAAGGCGAACCTGTTCAAAGGGCTCGCACACCCGGTTCGGATCCGCGTGCTCGAGGTGCTCAGCTCCAACGGTGGGCCGACGCCCGTCAGCGAACTGCTGACGATCACCGGTCTCGAACCGACGACGATGTCGCAGCACCTCGCGGTCTTGAAGCGTCACCGCGTGGTGCACAGCGAACGCGTCGGCAACGCCGTCTTCTACAGCCTGGCGAACTCGAAGGTCGCGGACCTTCTCGTGACCGCGCGCGGTTTCCTCGCCGACACGCTGGGTGCCGAACGCGACCAACTCGACTCGATGGCTGCGCTCCCGCCCGTCGTCGCCCAGTGAGCGCGACGGCCACAGGGTCGAGGCGTCCAAGCTCAGCGTGGCTGCATGCGATCACCCCGCGCCGCATGCTGCGACTCATCCCCACCACCGGCGACTACGCCGGACTGCGTCGGTCCTGGAAGTCAGACCTCATCGCAGGTGTCACCGTAGGCGTCGTCGCCCTCCCGCTGGCACTGGCCTTCGGCATCAGTTCGGGTGTCGGGGCAGCCGCGGGTCTGATCACCGCTGTCGTCGCGGGCCTCGTCGCCGCGATCTTCGGCGGGTCGCACGTACAGGTCTCCGGCCCGACGGGTGCGATGGCCGTGATCCTCGCGCCCATCGTTGCGGCGCACGGTATCTCGTCGATCGCGTTGGTCACGGTGATGGCCGGGATCATCGTGCTGATCGCGGGAGTCGTAGGTCTCGGACGGGCTGTCACGTTCATCCCGTGGCCGGTGATCGAGGGGTTCACACTCGGTATCGCCGTCATCATCTTTTTGCAGCAGGTTCCCGCCGCGTTCGGCGCCGATGCCCCGAAGGGCGAACGCACCCTGCCGGCAGCAATTCACGTTGTCGCACATGCCGACTGGAGCGTTGCGCTGCAGACACTCGGCATCGTCGCCGTGATCGCCGTGCTGATGGTCGGGTTGCCGCGCATCCATCGGAGCATTCCCGAGTCGTTGACCGCGGTCATCCTCGTGACCGTGGTCGTCGGGTTCATGCACCTCGGGGTGCGTCGAATCGGCGAACTTCCCTCACACCTGCCTGCACCCGCACTACCGCACCTCGACGTCTCGACCATGAAATCCCTTGCGGGAGCAGCTGTTGCCATCGCTGCGCTCGCGGCGATCGAGTCGCTGCTGTCTGCGCGGGTCGCCGCAACGATGTCGCCGACGGGACCGTACGATCCCGACCGCGAACTCACCGGCCAGGGACTCGCGTCCGTGGCGTCGGGGCTGTTCGGCGGTATGCCCGCGACCGGAGCGATCGCGCGCACGGCGGTCAACGTGCGCTCGGGAGCACGCACACGCGTGTCTGCCATCGTGCACTCGATCTTCCTGCTCGGCGTGGTCTATCTGGCGACGGGCCCGGTCTCGCAGATACCGCTGGCAGCGCTGTCGGGTGTGCTGATGGTGACCTGCTTCCGGATGATCTCGTCGTCGACCGTCCGAAAGATCATGCGTTCCACACGATCCGACGCTGTGATCTTCGTTGTGACAGCAGTCATCACCGTCTGCTTCGACCTCATCGAGGCGGTGCAGATCGGGATTGTCGTGGCAGCATTTTTCGCACTGCGGCAGGTCGCCAAGCGGTCGAGTGTGACGCGTGAGGAGCTACCGGGTCCAGCACAACCGGGCGACGACGCGATCGCACTGCTCCGCCTCGACGGAGCGATGTTCTTCGGTGCGGCAGAACGCATCTCGACGACAATATCGTCCGGCGCCCACTCCGACACCACGGTGCGTGTGGTGATCATCCGGATGTCGCACCTCGGAATGCTCGACGCGACGGGGGCGCACACGCTCGCCGAGATCGTCTCCGATCTCGAGAGCCGCGGCATCACCGTCATCATCAAGGGTGTGCAGGACGACCATCTCAAGCTGCTCGAAGGCGTCGGAGTGATCGACGAACTCCGTCATGAGAATCACTTGATGACCAACCTCGACGACGCGATCGCCCATGCCCGCGAACATGTCTCGAACGAGAGCGTCTCCCCTGCAGGCTGCTAACCACCTGTGACGGGCGGCACGAACACGCACGGCACCGGTCGCGGATGCGCGGGGTCGAGTGCGTTGAGGACGTGTGCGACTGCTCGGCGGTCGGCCACGATCGACAGGTGGTCGGCGAAGTCGCGGTTGCATCCGTCCTGTAACTCGATGTTGCGCACCGACGCTCCCGGACCGCCGGGCGCAATGCCGACCCAGTAGGGCGTGACGATGTCGTCGAATCGGGTGACGATGTTCGTGTAGCTCACTCCGGGAAGGTAGGGAGTCGGCTGTCGCACAGCGTGGTTGAAGTCCAGATCGCGCGGCGGCGCAACGCAGTCCGGGCAGCTCGGGCGTTTCGGTGTCGGTACTCCCAGCGCGCGTCGGAACCCGGCGATAGCCTCACCGCGCGCATCGTCGTCATCGGGTCCCTGGCGCCAGTACGGGGCGAGTGAGATGTAGTGCGCCACGTGGCCACGACCACCGAGGTACTTCATCCAATACGTGGGGATCTCAGTACCGAGTGAATGCCCGACGACGTCGACCTGGTCGGTGTGCGTCGCAGCCATGACCTTCGACATGAACGACGCGAGTTGCCAGGCGCTGTCTTCTTTGGGGCCGAGCCCACCGAGTGCCGACGCGGGCCACTGCGTCGACAAGGCTCCGTACGTCGGCGCGAAGACGCAGTAGCCCTCGTTGGCCAACACGGGTGCGAGCGTTGCCCAATTCGTCTGCTGTCCACCGCCACTGCCGTGCACGAGGACGACGGGTCGAGGGTGGCGCGGCGTCGGACGGCAGGAGAAGTCGTTGGTGCCCGGCAGGGAACCGCCCGGATGCGCGAGTTCTGCGCGTGCGCCGTCGAGAAAGTTGTAGGTGACGGGAAGTCGGGGCGCGGCGTCGGCCGATGCTGCGCCGAACACAAGTGCGAGCACAGCCGCCAACGCCGCCGTGATCGCCGGCCACACTGCGCGAATCCTGTTCTGCATCAGGTCACCTCGAGGTCTAGATCGGTATCGGCGGTCGTCTCGGCGTCGAGGGGTACGAGATCCATGCGTACTCCGAGTAGTCGCACGGGGCGGTCGGCGTCGAATCGGTCGAGAAGATCGAGGACGACCGGTGTGAGTTCTGCGATGTCGACCGTCGGCGCGGCGAGCTTGCGCGATTTGGTCCTGGTGTAGAAGGTCGACGTGCGCACTGTGACCGCAACCCGGAACGGCACGCGGTCTTCGTCGATCACCTGGTCGAGCAGTTCCCGGGTCAATTGTTGTGCCGCGGAGTGCTTCTCGGCGACCGATGTCAGATCAGCGGGGAAGGTCCGCGACTTCGAGTGCGAGCGCGCCTCCCACGGTTCCGCGGTGATCGTCGAGTCGCCGTGGCCCCTGCACAGCACGTAGAGCCAATTGCCCTGGTGCGGACCAAATGTCGCGATGAGGTCGTCGCGCGGCGTGGCGATCAGATCGTCGACGGTGTCGATGTGATTGGCGCTGAGCTTCTGCGCGGTCTTGGGTCCGACGCTCCACAGCTCCCTGGTGGGACGCTGCCCCATGAGTTCTATCCAGTTGCGGTCGTCGAGCAGAAATACCCTGTCGGGCAACGGTTGCACCGGAAGGAAGGTCGACGACTCCACGGCCGCTTGGGGGTCTCGTGGTGGGAGCCTGTCGGGCTTCTTGGCGAACTCGGTGGCCATCTTGGCGCGCTGCTTGTTGTCGCTGATCCCGACCGACGAATCGAGGCCGGTTGCACCGAGAACCGCGGTGCGCATGCGGGCCGCGATCTCGGTGATCGCGGCGTCGTCGACGGCGTTGTTCGCGACGGATGCGGCGTCGTGCAGAGTTTCGGGGCCAACTGTTTCGGTGCCAACTGTTTCGGTGCCAACTGTTTCGGGGCCAACTGTTTCGGGGCCAACTGGTTCGGGGCCAACTGGTTCGACTCCCACGTATCCCTCGTCCCAGCCCCAGACCTCGACCGGGTACCCGAGTCCGCGGATCGTGTCCATGACCTCTGCCGACGCGGCGTCGTATGCCTCGGTATCGAGGGGGACGAAGACGGTCGGGAAGCTTGCGGTGGGCGGCGCGCAGCGGCATGCCCGCGCGGACGCCATGTGCGCGAGCCTCGTATGACGCGCACGTCACGACTTTGCGTGGCTCGGTCGGATCGCCGTTGCCACCGACGATGAGCGCGACGTCGGCGAGCTCGGGACTCCGCAGACGCTCGACCGAGACCTGGAATTGGTCGAGATCGATGTGCAGGAGCCACCGGAAGCGTTGCGGCCGATCCGTGCTCACGTGTCAAAGCCTACGGTCGCGCGCCGCTCCGCGCCGCAAGAACCACCGCCGACGCAATTCGCGGGCGCTGCTGGTCAGCCCAAGCCGGCGACGCGGACAGCGCTGCCGCCCAACCCGATGTGCTGGCAGCTGGTGCGCAGCGCGTGCGGGTTGTAGCGAAGGATCGCGAGGTCGGTGGCGCCGTCGTCCTCGGGCGTCTGCGACGCCGGTGCGGGGACGGCGAAAAACGCGCTCGCCTTGCTGACGTAGACGGCGAACAGGTCGCGGTCGCGCGCTGTGAAGGTGGGTAGGGCGTGCGCCATGACCCTGCCGAGCACAGCACGGTCGCGGTGCAGCGGCGGCGGCACGAGGTTGAGGTTGCGCGAGGCTGTCGCGCAGTTCGTCGGGTCGGTGAGTGCGTGAACCGCAACGAAGAGGAACGCCAGCCGCACCATGTCGACCTTCGCGACGTCGTTGCCGTCCCGGTAATCGTCGACGATGCTCTGCAGTGCCCGAACCGGCAGCACTGCGGGAGCATTGTTGAGCTGATCTGCGGCGCTCGCGTCCTCGCCGATCGAATCGATCAGCATGCCGATCAATACGTCGACGGCGTTCTCGTGCCGAGTGACCGCCTGACGCAGCGCTGCCGACGTCTCGTCGATCAGGCCGAAGCGTTCCGGCTCCGCGAGCAGAACGTCGAGTCCCGGGATGACGATCAGCTTTTCGACCTCGATCGCCTCGATCAACACCGCAGGCCGCAAGAAGCTTCGCGCGCGTTGTTGTCGCCGCACACCTCGTCCCTGCCGCTGCGCTTCGGACGAGCGCGAACCCCTCGAACGCGCTTGTCCTATATGCGTGGACACTCCGAAATCCGTAGCCGCCTCGGTCATGAACCCGCCCCCTTTTTTTCGACACTCGATTTTGTCGACACTCGATCGGATGACAGATCAGCATGAAAAAAGGGGTCACTACCGCCGAACTGAGCGCACGCTCTCGCGAACACCATCGTGGTGAAAGTGACCCCAAAAAGCATGACTACCAGCCGGTAGCTTACTGACCCGTAGGTAACGGTAGAACACGTGCCCACGTCATGTCCACACCCGAACGTGACTGTCGACACATTCACCAATCCGTCTCAGCAGGGGGCTTCAACCTGCATCGATGCACATGGCGGATGTTGCTGAACCAAACTTCACATTGACTTCAGCGCATGGTGTGGCGGGTCCGAGGGGAAGTCGCGTTACGACAGCAAATCCGTGCGACGGTCGGCGAGGTAGGTGAACCGCTCGCGAGCGTCGTCGAGTACTTTTCGCTCGACGTCGACGATCAGTAGTCCTGGTTCGCGCTCGGCACGCGCGAGCACCCGGCCATCCGGCCCGATGCCTTCGCTGAGGCCCCCGTACGCGAGATCGCCCTCGACGCCACAGTAGTTCGCGTAGGCCACATACACGGTGTTCTCCAACGCGCGCGCCGGGAGCAGCACCGTCTGGACGGCGTCGTACTCGGGCATGTTGGCGGTGGGAACGCAGATCACCTCGGCGCCCCGGACGGCGAGATTGCGCACCAGTTCCGGGAACTCGACCTCGTAGCAGATGAGCAGACCCAGACTCCAACCCCCGACGTCGATCACGGGAGGTGATGAGACACCTACGGCCACGGCGTCGCGGTCGATGTCGCCGAACAGATGCGTCTTCCGGTGTGAGGCAAGGGAAATACCGTTGGCGTCGACGAGTCTGACGGTGTTGTAGACGCTCGAGTCGTCGAGTTCGGCGCATCCGTACAGGATCGCGATCGCGGTGCGTCGAGCGATGTTGCCGACGGCGTCGCCGAGTTTGCCGTCGACCGGGTCGGCCAGGCGTCGTGCGGTGCTCGGCGAGATGTTGTAGCCGGTCAGGTACATCTCCGGCGTGATCAACAGGTCGGCGTCGGCCTCCGCCGCCTCGGAGGCCGCTTGCTCGAGTCGGTCGAGATTGCCCTCGACGTCGTCGGCGACGGAGTGGCACTGCCACAACGCAATTCGTAGTCGATCAGCGGGCATCTGAATCCTCTTTCTGCGGCGGGACGTCCTCCAGGAGCGCGCTAGGGGTCACGGGCCTATGTCGATGGGTCCGAGCTCGGCGAACACATCTCCGGGCCCCGGGTTGGACGGGTGAGAGGCGCCGCCGAAGTGTGCGATCACTCCCCAGACCGCGTTGAGTCCGGTCTGCACCGCACCCTCGACCCACGCGGGCGTGAACGAGACGTCGTCGCCCGCGATGAAGATGCCGCGCTCGGCGTCGGGCAGATGCTCTTGACCGTGAAAGTGGTTGTACATCCTGGTGTTGTAGCGATAGTGCCCGGGCAGCGCGCCCTTGAAGGCACCGAGAAAGTTCGGGTCGTCCTCCCACGAGACAGTGATCGGGCGGCCGACGATGTGCGACGCGATGTCGAGGTCGGGGTAGATCTTCTTCAGTGCTGCGAGCGAGAGTTCGACTCGTCGGTCGACCGGATGCGGCAGCACTTTCAGCGCATCGCTCATCCACGTGTACGAGAGACAGATGACGCCGGGACGGTCGGGGCCGTTGTCGAAGAGGTAGGTGCCGCGGGTGAGGCGATCGGTGAGCGTCATACTCAAGACGTCGCGGCCGGTCGTCGGGTCGGTGTCGGTCCAGAAGGGACGGTCGACCATGACGAACGTCTTCGACGACTGCATGTAGCGGGTGCGATCGAGCGCCATCCAGAGGTCCTGACTGAACAACGATTCGTCGCACTCGATCTCGGTCGACAACAGCCACGCCTGGCAGGTGGCGACCACCGCGGAGAACACCCGCGAGTCGCCCCAGCGGTCGGTGACCTCGATGCGGTCGGGGCCGAGTCGTCGGATCGCGGCAACACCCGCGCGTGGCGCGCCGCTGTGCAGCGACGACAGACTCGTCCCGACCGGCCAGTGCGCGATGCGGTGCGGCGTGGCAGACCACAGTCGATGCGGAACCTGTTCTGCCCCACCGACGATCAACCTCTGCTCGGTGTCGCAATTCGTCACGACGACGCGCAGGATCTCGAGCATCGAGTTGCCGAAGTCCGAATCCCAACCGCCAGTGCCGAATCCGACCTGCCCGAACAGCTCTCGATGCCGGAAGGTCGCGTTACCGAACTCCTTCGACGTCGCGAGGAAGTCGTAGAAGCTGCGGTCGTCCCACTCGCGGACGAGTTCGTTCCACATCGATTTGAGCGTGGCGGTGTCGCGCGCGCGGATCGCATCCTGCAGTGCCGAGAATCCCGCGATGCGTTCGAGCGCCGAATCCCAGGCGTCGGAGATCTCGCGATAGATCGGCGGCAGGTCGTCGAGCGTCTTGGCGTAGAACGTCTCACCACCGAGATCGATGACGGTGCTGCCCGCGGCCTCGGTCAGCGGGTTGGGAAACGGGCGCGAACGCAGACCGAGCGCGTCGACGTAGTGGAAGAACGCGCTCGACGAGACGGGGAACCGCATGCCGCCGAGCTCTGCGACCTCGGGCTCGCCCGGCACGAACTGCTCGGAGCGCAGCCGTCCGCCGATGCGATCGGGCTCGTACACGACGGGCCGCAGACCGACCCTCATCAACTCGTACGCGGCGACCATGCCCGCCATACCCGCGCCGATGACCGCGACCTCCGCGCCCAGCGCGTCGTCGGGCACGCGACCGAGACCCGCGGGGTTGCTGATCCAGTCGTCGTATGCGAACGGGAAGTCGGGGCCGAAGATGGTGACAGGTGCGTCTGGCTGCACGTGTCAACCCTATGGTCTGGCGCGCTGACGTGCGTGACTTCGGCGTGGCGCGCACGGTCGACTGGCTCGAGCGCACAGTCGGCGGTCGCGTGCGCGCAGGCGATGTGACCCAGCTCGCCTGAAATCCGCGGGAACCGTATGCGGGGCACAGGCGACTACTCCTCACAGTGCTGTCGGAGAACCGGCAGCCGTGCAGCCTCCCGAGAAGGAAGTCACCGAAGCCGTGGTCAGCACTCCACCCGTGGATTCCGCGCCCGACAAGCCAGCCGAGTCCGAGACCGACAAGCCGGCCGAGTCCGAGACCGACGAGCCGGCCGAGTCCGAGACCGACGAACCAGATCGCGGCCCGCGGGTCGCACGGACCGCCCCGTCGGCGGCGCAGCGGTGGCGTCCGCTCCTACTGCGCTGGCACTTTTACGCGGGAATCCTGATCGGCCCGTTCCTGCTGGTCGCGGCCGTGACAGGCACCCTGTACGCGCTGATCCCGCAGATCGACCGGGCTGTATACAGCCATGAACTCACCGTTGACAATGTCGGCGCACAGCGGCTACCGCTGGGCGATCAGGTCGCTGCGGCGCGTCGAGCTCATCCGGAGGGAACCATCGCGTCGGTGACGCCTGCGCCGAAGGCGGACTCGACCACGCGGGTCACGCTGAGTGTCGACGACCTGCCGTCGGACCGAACGCGCACCGTCTTCGTCGATCCCTACACCGGCGAGGTGCGCGGATCGCTGACCACGATGGGCGAATGGTTGCCGGTACGTACATGGTTCGACGACCTGCACCGCAACCTGCATCTGGGTGTCGTCGGTCGCAATTACGGCGAGATCGCCGCGAGCTGGCTGTGGGTGACGGCGCTGGGCGGGCTGGTGCTCTGGATCGGTTATCGACGACGGACCCACAAGCTGAACCGCGTCCTCGTACCCGATCGCGATGCGCCGAAGCGGCGTCGAACATTGACCTGGCACGGGGCCGTCGGCACGTGGATCATCATCGGGCTCGTCGCGCTGTCGGCGTCGGGACTGAGTTGGTCGCGGTATGCGGGCGCGAGCATCGGTGAGTTGCGCACCGAACTGTCGTGGACGACGCCCGCGGTCTCGACGTCGCCCGCGTCGTCGAACGAAGGTCATCACCACGGCGGCAACGCGATGGTCGACGCACCGCCGACGATCACGCCGTCGGATTTCACCGCCGTCGACAACACCGCCACGCGAGCGGGTCTGCGCGCACCGATGGTCATCACGCCGCCGTCCGCGGAGGGTGCGGCGTGGTTGGTGAATGAGAACAACCGCGGGTTTCCCACCCGGTACGACGCGATCGCGGTGGACCCCAAGACATTTGCTGTCACCGATCGGGTGAACTTCGCGCAGTGGCCGTTCATGGCGAAGTTGACCGACTGGGCCATCAGCGCGCACATGGGACTCTTCGGCATTCTCAACCAGATCATCCTGGCGCTCTTGGGAATCGGTCTGATAAGCGTGATCATCCGCGGCTACCTGATGTGGTGGCGGAGGCGGCCCACTGGTGGCGGCCTGCCCAAGGCGCCCGGGCGAGGATCGCTGAGTTCGCTCCTGCCGGGCGAGGCGGTGGCGCTCATCGTCGTGGTCGCAGTACTCGGGTGGTTCGCGCCGTGGTTCGGAATTCCGTTGGCGCTGTTTGTGATCGTCGACGCCGCGTGGGGCATCGTTGCTGCGCGCCGCGGTTCGGGGACCCCTCCGCACGGACACGAGCACGGCCCTTCCGATGAGCAACAGCCTTGTGCAGCAGCCGAGAGTGCCCGATGATCGACAATCTCGCACTCCGCTCGGTCGTGACGATCCTGTTCGCGATCTCCGCGGCGTTGACCGTGTACGCGATGGTGCGCCAACCGCTTCGCTGGCCCGCCTACGTCGGACACGTGCTGCACCTGATCATGGCGGTCGCCATGATCGTGATGGCGTGGCCCTTCTCGATGAGCTGGCCGACCACAGGCCCGATAGTCTTCTTCATTGTCGCTGCCCTCTGGTTTCTGGCGACTCTCGCACTCCCGAGTTCTGTTCTCGCCGAACCGGAATGCGGGTGTGGCGATGTCTGCACCTGCGGCGCGAACTGTGGTTGCGTCCCTGCGACCGATTCGGTGTTCGGGCGGTCCGTCGCCGTGTATCACGCGGTCATGATGGGCGCGATGGCGTGGATGTACGCCGTGATGAATGGGAGCCTGCTCCCGCAAAGCACCTCGGCAAGTGCTTCGGGCGCAGTCGAATACACGTCGGCGCTCGGTGAGCTCGTGCTCGCCCACGACCACGGTTCCGGCGGCATGGACATGCCGGGAATGAACATGATCGGCAGCAGCGAACCTGCGTACGTCACCCCGGTGAACTGGATACTCACGATCGGTTTCGCCATCGCCGCCCTGGTGTGGTTGTACCGCTACCTCGATCGACGACGACGCGCGGGCACGACGTCGGACGTACTCGCCTTCGCGGGCGATATCTCGCAGATCTGCATGGCCGCGGGAATGTCGATCATGTTCGGCGTCATGCTCTGAGCGTCATGCTCCCAGAATTCGGGTGAGGCGGCGGCGTGGAGGGCTCTGCTGGAACGTCGTTGGCTGGTGCGCGGTCGTTGGCTGGAGTGTGATCGTCTCGATCCGCTCGCGGCACCAGCATCACACCAACGAGACAGGTGATCACGAAGCAGTACAGCGTGATCGGGGGCCACGCGGACACCTCGACGGTGTCTGTCTGGACGTCGACGGCCGCGCCGAAGACGGACGAACGGGCCGCCGCATCCATGAGGAACCACACCACCGCCGCGATACCGACCGCCGACACCCCGATCGTGGCGTAGCCCGCGCGGGCGTGCCGATAGCCGGGGCTGACGGCCCACAGCGCGAACGCGGCGAGGAGGGATGCTGCGACCAGTGCGACTGCTCCGGCCAGACCGACGACGCCGCGGGCGGCGAGCTCTTCGGGTGCTCCCGACCGTGTGACGGTCTGGTCGGTCAGATCGGTCGACGCCGGAATGACCGACCCCTGCGCCCGAACCCACGTCATCGTCGTGGCAACGCCTCCGACCGTTGCCACGACGAGCAGCACTACCGACCAGCGGTGTCCGCCCGGGGTGGCTGTGGTCATGGTGTCGGCTGCGCGGGGCGGCCGGGGCCTGACCGCCCGTGCCGTCACTCCCCTGGTTGCTGTTGCCCTGGTTGCTGTTTCCCTGAGTACTGCTGCCCTGGCTTCCAGACCCCGCGTCGCTCTGCGTGAGATTCGGGGTACCGCTGCCCGACGAGCCGTCCTGTGCCGCGCCTGCGATCCCGGCGACGTCGGTGATCAGCCAGTTGCTGTCGCGGTCGAGCGTGATGGTGTAGGGGGTGACGGTGTTGAGTCCCTTCGGATTCTGCGTGCTCGTCATGTGTGTGGAGACGAAGACCTGCACGATGAACTGCCGATCAGCCCTGATGTCAACGGTTTTCGCTGCTATCAGCTTCGCGGTCTGCACCCATTGGACCTCCTGGATGAGTGGTGTCAGCGTATTCACCGCGACGTCGAAGCGCGAATTGAGTTCCGGCGCAGTGCCATTCTTCAGTGCCGCCGACCACGGTTGCAGATTGTTGAAGTCGAACGTCGCCGCGCCGACCGCGTACCTACCGGCGACGGTCTCGGCCGTCTGCTTGTCGGCGGTCAGTTGACGTTCGGCAGCGAGGTCGTCGGATCGCTGCACGAGGAGGTAGGCGAGCACGGCGACCGCGACCAGCGCGGCCACGCACAACATGCTGACCGCCGCGACAACCGGGTGGCGACGCACCGACAGGTACTCGGTCAACTGAGCTCGCGCAGAAGGCTTCTCGGCAGCTGGCTCTTCGACAGGGGTCTTTGCGGCGGCAGCTTTCTCCGCGGAAGCCTTCTCGGCAGC
Source organism: Gordonia sp. 852002-51296_SCH5728562-b (assembly GCF_001665475.1). Lineage (NCBI taxonomy): Bacteria > Bacillati > Actinomycetota > Actinomycetes > Mycobacteriales > Gordoniaceae > Gordonia > Gordonia sp. 852002-51296_SCH5728562-b. Next base: position 16,025 of record NZ_LZMI01000093.1, read on the forward strand.
AGCTTTCTCGGCGGGCGGATTCGTGGTGTCAGTCGCGCCGGTACCATCGTTCTCCGGCTCGACGTCGTTGGTCGTGGTGTGCAGGTCGGTTGTCATGGGCTGGCTCCTCATTGGCTCGGGCTGTCATCTCGGCGGTGTCACGGTTAGTTGCAGGCTGTCGCCGGGCAGGACCTTCATTGCCTGCTCCAGCAGCGTCGCGATGTTGATCTGGGCCAGCACCGAACCCGACTGCCGTGCGGCCGGGAGCAGTGTGTCGGCGATGCTGCCCAATGGGGGTGCGATGGTGTTCACGAACTCAGCGGACCGATTCAACGACGGTTTCCAGCGATCCCGGATCTTCTTTCCGCCGTCGGTGGAGACGGCGAACGGCTTGACCGCGGTCACGACGTCGCGGACGCTGGTACCCGCGTACACAAGTTGGGGAGCAGTCGGACGAAGCGAGGGGCCGATCCAGGCGCCGTCCTGCAGCATCGTCGTCGAGTTTCCGATGATCTTCTCGATGGCCGGCTGCGAGTAGATCATCGTCGCCGCAAGTACCTGCGCGGCCGGGGTGAGGCGTTCGACGTCGGACTCGGTTCCGGCGAGTGCTGCCGCGAGAGTGTCGACGAGATCGTTGACGAGCGTCGGGTCGACCTGATCGAGCAACGTCTGCGTCGAGCCGAGGAGCTCCGGCACCGACGCCGGGACGTCGACCACGGTCGCGGTCAGGGTCTGACCACTACGAATGGTCTGGGCCGCATCGTCTTTCGGGGGAATGAGGAAGAGTCCCGACTCCCCGATCATCGATTGGTTCTCGATGACGAGTTTGCTGTTCGACGGTATCTGATGCGCGGCGTCGTAGGAGATCTCGATCTCGATGTCGTTGCCGCCGGTGTAGGTCACCGACGACACACTCCCGATCGACACTCCGCGGAGCAAGACAGCCGAACCGGCATGCAGGCCGTTGGATTTGGGTGCGGTGATGGTGACGGTCGTCTGGTCGGAGATGACCCGCATCTTCAGGACGCCCACCGAGAGGTAGGCGACCGCGAGGATGAGCACCGCAATGGTCGCCACGATGGAGAACATGTAGCGCGCCTTCATCGGACCGCTCCGATCATGCGCAGCACCGCCGTCACCGATCGGGTTGCTTCCCGACGGTCTGCACCCACGGTGATCTTGTCGACGGAGACCCCACCGTTCTTGGCGAACGGGAGGAGCTTTGTCTGCGTCACGTCGACGACCTTGCCGATGTTGCCGTTGAATTCGGTCGACGTCGCGGAGTAGCTGCGCAGCAGGGGCGTGATCTTCTCCAGGAACGGGTTGAGCTCGACCAGCCTCGGCGTGAGCCAGCTCAGGCCGATAGCGAGCGCACTGGATCCCGCGACGAGTTTGAATCCCTCACTGATCGCGTCCATGACAGACCCCAGGGTGAACTGGCCCTGTGGACCCATCGACATCGCGAGAAGAGTTGGGTCAGAGGCTATCTCGCGGCTTGTTGTGTCGAGTGTGTCGATCATCGAGTTCAACTCGTCGGTGCCGCGTGCGAGATCCTGGATATCGTGAGCGCCTACCCGGGATCCCGCGGGGAGGTCTCCGTTCTTGATGTCGACGGACTCGTTGACCTTTCGAATCGAATCCTGCACCCGCATCACCGAGCCACCCGCCATGAAGTCGGCGAGATTGGTGATGATGTCTTCGATCTGGGGGCCGGGGTCTGTGTCGCGCAGGCCGATGACGTCGCCGTCATGCAGGAGCGGCGCGCTCGGCGAGGCGGGCGGTATCAACGCGACGTAGATGTCGCCGAGCATCGTCGACTGTCGCAGTTCGGCTTTCGATCCGCGCAACACCTGGGCTTCCGGAGTGATGCCGAGGGTCAGCCGCGCGGCGTTGGGGACGAGTTCGATGGATTCCAGGGTGCCGATCTGGGTACCGCGCGAGAGCACCCGTGCACCCAGCGGGAGATTGACGACCGACGCGAAGTCGACGTAGAGCGTCGTCGAATTCGACGACGACGAGGTCAGTCTCGGCAACAGATTCGCGGGATTGGTTCCACGTCCGACCGCGACGACGACGAGCGCTGCCACGACGGCCAGCACACACAGGACAAACGAAACTCCGCGACGCATCATCGGCCGAGACCTCCCTGGATCGCAGCGCCCACCAGACCGGTGAGGTCAACGACGGCCGTCTGTCCGGTGCGGACGTCGCAGCGCCCGGCACCGCTGCGGTCGAGGAGTCCGCACAGTGCCGCGCTACTCGGAGTCCTGGTGAGTACCTTCGGCCCCGACACCGACACCGGAACCCCGTGCGCGGACCGGCTCATCATGGCCGACGCCGACGTCGCTATCCCCGGGATCTCGCGGAGAAGGACAAGTAGATCAGGGGTTTTGGCGACACCGAGATCGATCAGCGGTTTCGCGACGTCGGCCGGGTCGAGCAGCGGCGGGAGGAGGTCGCCGAGAAGGTCGTCGATCGCGGGGGCGGCCTCCGACAATCCGTTGAAGATGTAGACGAAGTCTTCGATCAGCCTGCCCATCATGAACGTCAACGACGCCGAGTTGGTCCCGATATCGCGCAGATCATCCCAGTTCTGCGTGGTGACGTCGGTGAGCGTCGCCAGATTGTCGAAGATCGAACGCATCTGCGCGAGAAACTCGTCGGGTGCTGCCATCAGACTCGACATGTTCTTGATGGACTTGTTGATATCGCCGCCGGTCCCGTTGATCTCCCTCGAGGTGACCGAGATCAGCTCGCCCACCGGTTTTTTCGTATCGGTACCGACTCCCCCGACCTCATTGAACATCGTCGTGAACGACTGGAACGCATCGCTGACCGAGATGGGAGTGAACGTTCGAGAGAGCGGAACGCATGTCTGCGCGCCGAGTTGGGCGCCGCCGCGTGCGTCGGTGCCCACGAGTTCGAGACGACGGTCGGCGAGTACGGAATTGTTGATCGCGACCACTTTGAGTTCGGAGGAGAGCGGCCGGTCGTCGACCTTCATGTGCACTGTCACGAAACCGTTTTCGGGGTTCAGCGAGGTCACTGTTCCGACCTTGACGCCCCGGATGTTGACCGCATTTCCCGCATAGAGGCCGGCCGAGTCGGGTAGCTGGGCGCAGAGTGCACGCACGTTGTTCGACGTCGCCCTCAGGTAGACGACCACCGCACCGACAAGCAGCGCGACGACGAGGATCGCGGCGACCAGTGCGATCAGCCTGCTGTCGATTCGGCGTGCCCGTGCGGTCAACATGTGCGGCCCGCGATGGGTATACAGATCGACGAGTCGTCGATCACCTGATCACCGAAGTCGAGTGCCACGCCATTGGGATGCAGTGTGCGACTGAGCTTGTCGGCGATGCCGCGCAACTGTGTGATCGCGACACTCATCTTTGCCGCGACGTCTTTGGTCTCGCCCGCGGAGGCGATGATCTTGCGCAGGGGCGGCTTGATGCGCGCCTGATACGGCTCGCCGAGGACGTCGCCGACGTAGAGCACGAGCGACGCGAGGGCGTCGTAGGTGATGATGCCGCGATCCTTGTAGCCGATGATGAGCGGCAGTACGGCGTGAATGCGTTTGATCATCTCGACGAGCGTGGCTCGTTGTGCCGCCATGGCTGTGCTGTATTCGCCGCCGATGTCGGCGACGCTCTTGATCTGATCCTGCTGCTTGTCGAGCAAGCCCGTGAGGGTGTCGACGTCGGACATGATGCCGCGGATGGCGCCTGGCGCGGCGTCGAGGCTGTTGGTCAGCGCCACCGCGGTGCCGCGCATCGTCGGCGCGTCGATGCCCGACGTGGTCTTGGCGGCGGAGTCGAGCACCTCGGAGATCGAGTAGGGCACGGAGGTACGCGAGACGGGAATCACTGAGTCGCCCAACGGTTTATCTCCTGCGGGCAGCAGTGCGACGTATGCTCCGCCGACCACCGTCAGCATCCGGACGTCGAGGGAGGTCTGGTCGCCGAGGAACACCTTGCGGTCGACGGAGAGCGAGACGTCGACTTTGTCGTCGGACAATGCGACGTCGCTGACCTTGCCGACGGTCACGCCTGCGATGCGTACCTCGGTGCCGCCCTTGATGCCGCCGCTCTCCGACATCACCGCGTGCACGGTCGCGTGCCCGGGAGGTGACATGTAGAGGAAGCCGACGACGACCACGAGCACAGCCACGACGGCGACAACTCCGACGGCCCAGGAGATCTCGGCTCTGCGGGAGATCTGGTCACGAACAGCGAAGTCGGACAGTCTGCTCAAGCCTTGCACAACGTCACCTTCCCTCCACCGAGCAAGACCTGGCCCATCTCCGGCAGCGACACCTCGCCGTGCGAACACGTCGCGTCAAAACCCAGGTGGCTCATCGACGCATTCACGGTCGAGAGGAAGGTCGGTAATGCGCCGAGTACCTCGGCGAACTGATTGGTGTCGGGGACGAGTTCCATGATGCGTGCCGAAACGTTGTCGTGGCCCCCGAGGGTGAGGTCGAAAAGGTTCGAGAGCAGGTCAACGATCGGTGGAAACACCTTGGAGCCGTTGCCGAACGCGGTCTTCAGTAGATCGAGCTTTGTCTCGAGTGTGTCGAACAGTACCCCCAGGCTTTTCATCACCGTCGCGATGATCTCGGACTTGCCACGCAGTTCGGTGGAAATGATCCCGAGGTTATTGATGATCGTCGAGATCAAGGCCTTCTTGTCGGTTGCGAAACGGGTGAGACGCTCAACGTCGGCGACGACATCCCCGAGTCCGACATCGCCCTCACCCTGGAGTAGATGGAGCATGTTGGTTGCAAAGGTGTTGAACACCTCAGGATCGGCGCCTTGCAGCAGTGGTCGCAAACCGTTGAACAGCTTGGTGATATCGAATGAGCCACTCGTCTTGGCCGCGGGGATCACGTGGTCGGGGTCGACAGGCGTCGCGTCCGTTGGCGTGCTGGAGCTGACGGCCCCACTGATCTCTGCCTTCTGTGCGACTTCTGCTCTGGTTATCGCGAGGTAGCGCTGTCCGACCAGGTTCTGGAATCGAATTGCCAGTTGATCACGGTTGGTGAGCCTGTTCTCCTGGCGCACGGTGAAAGTCACCATTGCCACGCCGGTCGACGAGAGGTCGATGTCTGTGACCTTGCCGACCTGGACGCCGCGCACGCGGACGTCGGCGTTCTTGTGCAGCCCGAACACGTCGGAGAACTCAGCACGGTAGGTCTCGACGTCGCCGCCGACAGGTCGATTGATCGCCTGCACGATCGCGTACAGCGCGAGGATCACGACAGCCGCCACGAGCAGCAGTCGTTTCGCCGCCGACGAAGCGTTTCTCACGAACCGCCACCCACTTTCGACAGCAGTTGGTTCAACGGCCCCGTAGCACCGGGCACAACGTCGAGGTGCGCAGTGACCGACAGCGTGGTCCGCCCCGTCGGATCGGTGTGAAACGCATTACCGAAATGGTCGATCAGCGCGCCGACCTGTGCGGGGGTGACACCCGAAAGGCCCTGCCCTAGCGGCGTCGCGAAGGCGTTGGTCAAGTCCATGAACGCACCAAACGGTGCGAGGCCGTTGAACAGCGATCCCATGCCGCCGAACAGATCTCCGATGTCTCCGATCATCTGCGCGACCTGACGCACGTACTCGTGGTCGAGGAGGAGCGGGTTCGAGTTGAGTACCTCGAGTCCCTTGATTCCGCCAGCCCCTGCGGCCCCCACACCGCTAAACGCGTCTGCCGCAGTCGGCAACAGCGCACTCAGCCGAGTTCGCTGACCCTGCTGCACCGTTTGCAGGGTGACCGTCGCGGCGGTCAGAAACGGCGACAGGCGAATCGTGGTGTCGCTCACTTGCTTGAGCAGGTCACTCAGTTCCGGAGACAGCACAGGGAGGGTGAAGGAGCCCGCACTGCGCACGGTTGCCGTCACGGTGTAGTCCGCCGGGGCCTGCGCAAGCGTGATGGTGCTGCCACTTGTGACCGACGAGCCCGATCCGGTCGGATTCAGACGCACAGCGTCTGAACCGAAGAGGTTGCGGGACACGAAGCTGACCGTCGTGTTCTCGGTCAGCTCGCCCATGGCATCCCGGTTGACGCAGACCTCCATCCGCGTGACGTCCCGGCGCGAAATGTCGAGACCGCAGACCTTTCCGACTGTCTCGCCCCGAATATCGACCGGGACTCCCTCCTGCACGCCATCGGGAAGGGACGGCGCGTCGATCGCGAAGCGTACGGCGTCGTCGCCCCCGCTGAAGGGTTTGATGACGACGAGAGCGACAACCGCGGCGGCTACGAGAACGGCGAGGATGCCGCGCTTGCGCAGCGTGGCCGGGGAGATGTCGCGTGCCCTGCTCATGCGAAGTTCAGCCCCGAGTTCAGGCCCCAGAACATCAGCGACATCACCATGTCGGCCGCGACGATCAGCACGAGACTGCCGCGGATCGCCCGCCCGGACGCGATGCCGACGCCCTCGGGGCCGCCGCTCGCGAAGAAGCCGTAGTAGGTGTGCGCGATGATCACCAGGACCGCGAAGACGACGACCTTGATAGTCGAATAGACGACATCGACCGGGCTCACGAATGCCTCGACGTAACGGTCGTAAGCGCCTGCGGAATTGCCGTAGACAACGCTGACGACCAGCCGCGATGACAGATAGGCCAGGCAGAGCGAGATCAGATAGAACGGCACGATGGCGAGGACTCCCGCGATGACGCGCGTGCCCACCACGAATGGAATTGGCCGGATCGCCTGTGCCTCCAGCGCATCGATCTCCTCCGAGATGCGCATCGATCCGATCTCGGCGGTCATCCGGCATCCCGCCTGCGCCGCGAACCCCACAGCCGCGACGATCGGGGCCATCTCACGCGTGGCGGCGTACCCGGTGATGAGGCCTGCCATCGGCGACAGGTTGAGCGACGAGAGCGAGGTGACGCCGAGGATGCCGATCATGCCGCCGACCGAAACACCAAGGATCGCAAGCACACTCGCGATCCCGCCGCCAACGAGGATCGAGCCGTTGCCCCAGGTGGTCTCGGCGAACGCCGCGAGCGTCTGGTTGCGATACGCGCGCACCGTGTGCGGCAGACCCGCGATGGTGTCGAGCACGAACGTCACCTGGCGGCCGATGTGCTCGAAGGGTCGGCCTGCGTTGTCGGCGGCTTTCTCCAACCGCGGGAATTTGGTGCTCGGGATGTAGCTCCCGGCGCGCTGCGCCATCTCAGATCACCTGCGGCGGGATGAAGAGCGTCGTGACCTGGGTGATGATCACGTTGATCACCATCGACGCGACGATGCCGAGCACGACAGCCGCGTTGACCGCGTCCGCGACGCCGCGTGCACCGCCGGCGGCCTCGAGCCCTCGTCTGCTCGCGATGACCACCACGACGAAACCGAAGATGACCGACTTACCCAGGCAGATCCACAGGTCCGTGGTCGACGCGTAGCTGCCGAACGACTGCCAGTACGACCCCGCGATCACACCCTGTCCGACGATCGCCACGATGAAGCTCGCGGCCACCGCGATCACGATGATGAGGATCGAGAGAACCGGGGCGACCAGCACCATCGCGACCATGCGGGGTGCGACGAGGCGTCGAGTGGGGTCGATGCCGAGGACTCGCATCGCGTCGATTTCCTCGCGGACCGTGCGTGCTCCGAGATCCGCCGTGATCGCCGACGCCCCTGCGCCGCCCGGCAGAAGGGCCGCGGCCATCGGCGCACCCTGCTGAATGACACCCATACCGCCGACGGCTCCGGCCATGGAGGTGGCACCGAGATTGCTGGTGAGGCCGCCGATCTGCACGGCGATGATCACTCCGAACGGTACGGCCATCAGCAGGGCCGGCAAGACCGTGATGCTGAGCAGGAACCACGCCTGAACGGTCGCTTCGCGGATCGGGAACCTGCCGCCGACGATGTCTGTCGTTGCGATGACAGAGGTGCGCACGCCCAGCCTCACCGTGCGGCCGAAGCCCTGCACACTCTGCGCCATCGGCACGCGCAACCCCCATACTCAATCAAGCACTTGTTTGGTTTTGGGACGTATCAGACATCCCGGTTTCATTCTTCGCGCCGAGGCGAGTATCACACATCCATGTGTCCGCTGTCACACCCCTATTCATGAGAGTGCTTTCAACTGCAGAAATACAAGCTCGGCGCACGCTCGATGCTCGATACCCTCGGTGTCGAGTGTTTGCGATCGAGAAACGTTGGAGTGAGTTATGGTTCACGGGTGCCAGAAGTAGGCTCGGCCTCGACCGCAGCGTCGACCCACGCGGGTTCGGCGATGACGATGCTGGGTGCGTCGCGTCGTCGACGCGCCGAGGAACAGGAGCGTCGGATCATCGACGCGGCGTCGTCGGAGTTCGTGCGCTCCGGGGTCCGTCGAGCCAACATCGATCGCATCGCCCGCGACGCGGGCGTCAGCCGCAGCACGCTGTATCGGCGTTTCCCCAGCAAGGACGCGCTGCTGGCCGAGGTCGTGCTGCAACTGCGCAGAGACTTCTTCTCCGAGATGCAACAAGCCGTTCGCGACCTCGACCCGCGAGAGGCGGTGGTCGAGGGGTTTCAGGTGTCCATCACGCGCGCACGCAGCAACGAACTCGTCACCCGCATACTCGCCGACGAGCCGGGCGCCGCCGACCTGATCATCGGATTCGACGGCCCGTACGTGGTGGAAATGGTCGGCCAGTTCAGCCAGAGCATCGTCGACTCCCTGCGCGCCGCGGGCGCCAACATGCCCGACGCCGACCTGCGACTCGCGTCGGAGACGCTGTTCCGGCTGATCATGTCGTTCGCGCTCACGGACTCACACACCGTCGACATCGACGACGCCGACGCGCTGCGCGACTACGCGTCGAAGTTCCTCGCGCCGATGTTCTGGTGATCTCGACAAGCTCGATCAGCGGGGGTTGCGCTCGATCAGCGGGGGTCGCGCTCGACCAGCGAGGGTTGCGATCGACCAGCGAGGGTTGCGATCGACCAGCGAGGGTTGCGATCGACCAGCGGGGGTTGCGCTCGACCAGCGGGGGGCGTCGAGTGGGCGCTCGAGCCAGCCGACTGGGCGCTCGATACGGCCGAGTGGGCGTCCCGTCGCGTCGACTGGGCGCTCGAGCCAGCCGAGTGGGCGCCTTGTCGCGTCGAGTGGGCGTCCCGTCGCGTCGAGTGGGCGCCTTGTCGCGTCGAGTGGGCGTCCCGTCGCGTCGAGTGGGCAGCGTCCGGTTTCTATTGCGGACCCGATATGACCGCAATGGCTGCGATGCTCCGTTCGTCGGGTGATCGGCACTCGGCTCGAACGTCGAAGCGGCCCACCTGAAAGCCGCCCATCTGAAAGGCCACAGTCATGGATTGGACACTCGAAGTCGCGTTTCTGCCCGTCACCGACGTCGATCGAGCAAAAGACTTTTACACCAGGATCGGGTTCAACCCCGACCACGACTCGTCGCCGACCGACGAGATCAGGTTCGTGCAGATGACCCCGCCCGGCTCGCACTGCTCGATCGCTTTCGGCCGAGGCATCGTCGACGCCCCACCGCCCAACGCCGGGACACTGATGCTCTGCGTCTCCGACATCGAGGCTGCTCGTAAGCAGCTGCTCGACGCCGGTGTCGACGCCAGCGAGGTCGACGTCCAGTCGTGGGGCCACTTCGTGTACTTCGACGATCCCGACGGCAACCACTGGAACGTTCAGTATTTGCCCTACCGGTACGAGTGAGCTCTCGACGCCTCCTCACGACGCGAAACGGCCCCGCACCTCGGGGCGGTTTCAAGGGGTCGGCGCAACACTGCTGTTAGTTGGTGGTGATTAGATCACGCAGACGCTCGGCTGGGGTATC
>NZ_LZMI01000094.1:0-26784 GCF_001665475.1 Gordonia sp. 852002-51296_SCH5728562-b
TGGTCCTTGTTTTTTTTTTTTTTTTTTTTTCTTTAAAAATATTATTTTTTTTTTTTTTTTTTTTTTTTTTTTTTTATTTTTTTTTTAAATCCGGCGCCCTCTTATTTCTTGGTCCGGGGGCGCCTTTCATTGTCCTCGGCTCCGCCGGAGGATTCGACGACGCGCTCGGGGTGGCGACCATAGCCGGACGGCACTCAGGTGTGCCACGAATCCCTCTGCGTCTGCCGATGATCCGGCAGGCGCCCGACCGCGTGCCCAGGCGACGAACTCGTCGTCGAACCGGATTCCGAGCTGTGCACGAACCTGCGGGAGCCGCCGCGCTACGTCACCACATCGCTTGCGCAGCAAGGCCTTTTCCGTAGCCGTCAGACGATCGACGTCGAATCCCGGGGGAGGCGGTCCGCCCGAGACGAGCGCACTTACGAGAGCGCTCTGGCGTTCGGCCAGCGTCGGCCTTCTGTTGGACTGCGACTCGACCGGGTGTGATTGGACTCGGTGCGATTCGATGGCGTCGTGCGTGTTCATGATGCGCACTCCCACGGGTGATTCCACATCGGCCGGTCTATGCCCGCGGCGTCGGCGATGGCATGCAGTTCGTCGACGAGTTCGGTTGCCGGCGGATAGTGTCCGTCACGCTCGAGCAGGAACGCGCCGGCTCGACCTGTTGCTGCGAGTTGCGTGACCAACGCGAGCACGTCGTCGGGCACCGGGGCGGTGTGGGTGTCGTGGTAGAACCGGCCGTCGGATGCGCCGCCCGCCACATGGCAATATGCGATCCGCTCCAGCGGTAGTCGGGCGAGGTCTGAGGAGGGGTCGGAACCCCGATTGGCAGCGCACGCATAGACATTCGCGACGTCGACGAGGAGATGCACGCCGGTGCGCTCGACGAGTTCGGCAAGGAACTCGCCGTCGGTGTATTCGTCGTCGGGCCACTCGAACAGTGATGCGATGTTCTCCACCGCCAGCGGCACGGGCAGGCAGTCCTGGGTGCGTCGGATGTTGTCGGTGAGCGCATCGAGGGCCTCGCGGCTACGTGGGACGGGGAGAAGATGTCCCGCCTCGACGCCGCCTGCGCGGACGAATGCGATGTGTTCGCTGGCCAATGGTGCGTGGAGCGTTTCGGCGCAGCGAGTGAGTACTGAGATCCGTTGCGAGGTAACGGGTTCTGCGCCGCCGAGTGAGAGTCCCACTCCGTGCGGGATGATCGGGACGTTCAGTGCCATGAGGTCGGGAAGCCAGGAGTGAGGGTCATCGAGTGCGGGTACCGTCTCCGCGATGACCTCGCAGAATCCGAGACCCGAGAGTTCGGCGACGACCCCGGAGATCTCCGGACGCCACCCGATGCCGATTCCGGCGGGCCAGTTGAGTGTCATGGGACTGCTCCTTGTCGTGTCGTGATGGCAGCAGGTAGGTGGGACTCGCTCACCCGCCGCAGCCTCCGCCGCCGCCCCCGCAGCCTCCGCCGCCGCCCCCGCAGCTACTCGACGATCCGCAACTGCTTGACGAACCGAAACCGCCATAGTCGCCACTTGCACCCCACGAGGCCGTGAAATGGGCGGTCGAGGCTTTCGCGTGTGCAGCGAAGAGGGGATCGACGAGCTCGATGATGCGGATGCCGAAGAGCGCCACGCCGATCGCTGCGGCCGTCGGACCATATGTGCGTACGGCAGGCCGTAGTTCAGGTCGGAGATGTCGGTTCCTCGATCGTGCTGCGGCCAATGCCGTGTTGCCGCGGATCGTGCGTCGTTCTTGGATGCCTGCCACGAGCGGGAGGAACATTAGGTCGGCGAGGAGGAAGGCGAGCAGCAGGCCGGTCGGCTTTCCGTTGCTCAGTCCCGCGATGACACGGATCACGCCGACGACCATGACGAGCACCAACGCGATGCGGGCGCCTCGGGCCGAGGGTGTCGTGAGGTAGCCGCGTGCGCGTAGTTCGTTGCGTAGGTCGGTGCGGGCAGACTGGGTTGTTCTGGCCACATCGTTGAGCTTTCCCGACTGGTTACCGAGTGCCTCGAGGATCGTGCGGGACAGTTGATCGAGTCGGGACTTCGTGCGCGACGGCGTGGGGTTCGGCTGGCCGTCGGAATCAACGTATCCCTGCGTGAGTAGTTGTGTGAGCGCCGCGAGGTGTGCGTTGCGATCGGAGACCAGCATGCCGATCTCCGTGGGTGTCAGTCGTTCGATCGGATCGTCGAGGCGGATGCGTCGTGCGCGGTGGATGTCGCAGATCGCCCAGAGCCAGCATGCAACGGATGCTGTGGCGAAGATGATGAGGAAAACCGGACCGGAGATTCCCCAGGTGTTGTGACTGTGCATGTGTACCACCACCTTTCGTGAATGGTCGACCACAGGTTGCCGGCGGACCAGCAACGCGCATCGCGTAGAGCGTCGGTGCCGGCAGGTCGGCTAGAACGTCGATGTGTGGGGTGCCCGACGGACCCCGAGATGGGGTTGGGCGCAGGGGAGTGCGGCGTACCCGGAGGGGGCTATCAGCCTTGTCGGGAGTTGTTGCCGCGCAAGATGACCCGTGGACCAGGAAAGGTCAGAGCTGGGTCACGTCGAGGTGATCGTGTACGTCATCTGTTGTCTCGGTGTCGTTGTTCATGACCACCTCCTTCTTTTTGGTATCGAAGAGCTGTGTGGCGTGGAACGTGCACCGCGCCAGGTCATCTCAGTATCGGGGCGGCGTCGCAAATAGCCACTCCCCGCCGCACTTCGTCACCGATTCGTGACTGACGACCAATGATTCGACGAATCGCTGTCGAGCGCGTGAACGACTTACACGCCCCACCCGTAGACGTAGTCGGCGAGCCCGGTTCCGTGGGCCGGTGACTGTCCCGGCAGATTCGGTGTGCTGTTGAGGACGTAGTACGTGTTGGGCGTGCCGGCGTCGATGACGGCGATCGACTGCGTGTACATCGCCTCGCCCTTGGGGAGTTGCTTGTGGAGAACTCGGAACAGGTTCGGCAGCGAGCCGGTGTACTTCACGACACGGAACTGCGCGCTCGTCTTCGTTTTGTGCGGATCATTCACCGGGAGGTTGACGTTGGTCGTGGTCCACTTATCAAGGTTCCGCTGCGGATTCTTGATCGCCTTGAGCGCCGACACGGTCGCGGGATTGGCCACCGCGAGGTGGATGTGAAGCTGATCCTTCCCTCGTGCCTCGGCTGAATTCACGCCAATGGCAAGGGGTTTCGCGGGAACCTTGGTGACCCACTTCTGGGCCTCCGCCCATGCGGAGTACCAGAGGTTCAACTGCGAGCCGTCCCACAGGTAGGAGCATTCGATGCCCTTGATGCGATTGGTCGGCACCAGCAGGTAATCGTCGCCGTGCCCGGGATGATCGCCGCCGAGGCGTATCGCGTAACGCTTGGGGTGCTTCTTGTCGGGTTGGTACTTCGCCGCGGGCGTCACGACGTCGAGGTTGCCGGGCTTGAACGGCTTGACGCCCGTCTCACCCTTCACGTCGTCCCAGAGTGTGAATCGGGGGTCCGTCTTTCCGGAGTCCGAGTCGAGTCCGCACCCTGCCGGTGGCGGCGCGACCTTGGGTGCGGCGGTGGCGATGCCGCCTCCGAATGCTGTGCTCATGGCGATCGCCGCACCGATGGCGAGTGCGGCCAGTCGTCGACCCCCGCACGCTCGTGGTGTTGTCCGAAACGACGTCGTACGCAGTAGGGGCTTCATCTCTGGCCTCTCGCCGATTCAGGTGGTCTTCGACGTCGATGCTGGTGGCCATCGGCGTCGAGCGCGGCGGCTCGTGCGGGATCATCGTTCCACGTGCGGGCACGGTCACTACGTGAAAGCGGGCAATTCGTGTCCTGCGTTCGGCAGACGTAGACGGCGTGGCGCCCCTCTCGACTCGACCGCGACGGCGGCGTCCGAGCTAAGCAAACGAGTAACTCTAATTAACATGAGTCACATCTGCCACTTTGGTAACTGCCCGGTCTCAATGTCGGAGACCTGTGGTCACGACGCCCGATTGGCCTGGCATGGGTGCGGGCGGCCGCAATACGGTTCACCGGTGCGTAAGAGATCGTGGTGGTCCGTCGTGTCCGTGCGGCGTGTGGTCGTTGTGGTGGTTCTGGTCGCGACGGCGTTGAGCGTCGGGTTGGTCAATGCGGGGTCGGCAAATGCTGCCTACTTCGGCCGCTTCTATGTCGGTGGCTGCGGGATGCCGGCCACCCCTGTCGACATGTGGACGCGCGCGGGCAATTACAAGACGGTCATCGCGCTCGACGGCCTGCGTGCCACCAGCGATATGAGTGGTTGGCGCCACGAGACGCATATCCAGCGGATGGCGGATTCCGGAGTGAACGTCATCCAGCCGGTCGGCGGCCTCGCGAGCTTCTACTCCGACTGGGAGACCAAGAGCCCGGCGAGCAAGATCGCCTACCGGTACCGCTGGACGTGCCGCCTCGACGGGATCATCCGTGCGCTCGACGCACGCGGTCTCGCGGTGGGACCGAAACAGAAGTACGCCATGATGGGCATCTCGATGGGCGGCAACGCCGCGATGATCTACGGCGCCTACCACCGCAACCGCATCTCCGACATCTTCTCGATGTCGGGCTACCTCAACCTCTCCGCGCCGACCATGCGCGAGGCGATTCGCGTCGCCCTCATCGACGCCGGGGTCGAAGCGGGCGTCGGACCGCTGAGCGCGGACGCGATGTGGGGCCCGCCGTGGAATCCGCGCTGGGAGCGCAACGACCCGCTCGTGCAGCTGCCCAGAATGCGAGGGATGAAGATCCGCATCGCCTCGGGTTCGGCAACGTGGGGGCGCTACAACACCGACGCGGTCTCGTCGATCAAGGGAACGCCTCTCGAGGTCGCGGCGCTGGCGCAGACCCGCGCCTTCGAGGTCGCCGCAGCCCTCCAGAAGATCCCCGTCACCACCGACTTCCCGAGTACCGGCACCCACACGTGGGCGTACTGGGAGGACATGGTCTGGCGGGCCAAGAACAGCAGGTGGTTCCACGACAGGTGACCGATGTTTCCGCGCGTTTTCAGGGGATGCGACGCGCGGAACGGTCTGACGACATCGACGATGTGCGATGTGGACGATATTCAACTTCGACGATCCGCGACATGGACAATTCGCGACACGGACGATTGGCAACCTCGACGATCCGCGTTACCGACGATTGGCAATACCTATGCCCGCGTCACCAATCGGCGAGGTCGACGTAGCCGTCCTGGATGGCTCGGACGAACAGCGCGGCCTTCGACGGCGCGGGCCTGCCGACCGCGCTGTACTTCGCCCGGATTCGGGAGATATGGGTGCTGACGGTCGTCGCACCCAGGAACAGCTGTCGAGCGGCTTCCTCTTTGGACTCCGAGTGCAGCCACGCCACGAGGACCTCGACCTCGCGCGCGGACAGCCGCGCGCGCAACGGCCCCTGGGTGGCGGCATCGATTCGATGGAGGGGAATCGGTCGATTCTGGACTAGCGGTGTCTGGTGCATGGACTCCCTGCGTTCACGCCGAGTGCGGTTGGGGGCCGTGAGGTCGACGGTTGTGATAGTGATCGAACCTGTCGTCTCATCGGTTGAATTATCTTCACCGCAGTGCTTCCGACGCGTCGAATGTGGCGCGTCCGTACAGCAAGTCGATACGACTGTCGATACGCTGACCTGCACAAAAGAGCAGGAGGCTTGATGACGCCGGAGTCGGTGACGACGCGCGAAGAACTCGGTCGCGCACTCACGGAATTGCGTGTCGGTGCGGGGCTGAGTGTGCGGGATGTCGCGGCCGATGCGGACGCATTGCTCGGGACCGTCGCCGGTTGGTTCGCGGGGCAGCACGCACCGACCCGCGCGAGCCGTCAGATGTTCGAGAGGGTTCTCGGAGTCTGCGGTGTCACCGATCCCGAGGATGTTGCCGCCTGGTGGGAGGCCGTCGAACGCAGTGCGCGGAGGACCGGCCGTCGTCGGACTCGGCCCGACTCCCCGTATCGCGGATTCGCGACGTTCGACGCTGCCGACGATCAATACTTCTTCGGACGCGACGAGCTGGTGGCCAGACTCGTCGACCTCATCGTCGCGACACGCAGCGCCGACCGGGAGACCAGCGGTATGGCGCGCGGCGTGATGGTCGTCGGAATGTCGGGTGTCGGAAAGTCGTCGCTCGTCCGTGCGGGCCTCCTTGCGCAGGTCGTCCACGAGGGGCCGCTCGCCGGTTGGCGGTGCGCGGTGATGACGCCGGGCGACGACGCCTTGGCGGCCCTCGACGCGGCGATGGACGAGTTGGCCGCGCACGAAAACACCGATCGGCCCGCGCTGCTCGTGATCGATCAGCTCGAGGAGATGTGGACGCAGAACTCCGACGACGTGCGCAAGCAGGCGATCACGCGGATTCTCGACGCCGCGCAGGCGCCCGGCTCCGACATCGTCCCCGTCGGGGTGTTGCGCGCCGACTTCTACGGACGCGTCGTGCCGTGGGTGCCCAAGACGCTGGAGAACGCCCAGTTGGTGGTTCCGCCGATGCAGCGTGAGCAGTTGCGTGAAGTCATCGTCGGGCCGGCGCGCGTCGCCGACGTCGAGGTCGAGCCCGACCTCGTCGACATGCTCCTCGACGACGCCGTGCCCGCGGCGGGCTCGACGGCAGCCGGTGATCTGCCCCTGCTCTCCTACGCGCTGCTCGCGACCTGGGAACAATCCGACGGTCGGCGGATGACCGTGCGCGACTACCTCGCGACCGGGCGCATCGGCGGTGCGGTCGAGCAGGCAGCGGAGAAGGTGTACGGAGAGCTGTCCGCGGACGAGCAACAGATCGCGCGACGCATGCTGCTCGCGATGGTCAACGTCGACGAGGACGGGGTCACCCGACGTCGGGTTCCGCTCGACGAACTGACCGCCGACGGGGACTCCCGCGCCGCGCACGTGCTGGAGAACTACGCGGCGTCCCGCCTCGTGACGGTGTCGTCGTCGCATGCGCAGGTCACCCACGAGGCATTGCTGACCGCGTGGCCGCGGTTGCGCGGATGGATCGACGACGACCGTGAACAACTCCTGTTGCGTCGGAGATTGCGCGCGTACTCCGAACCGTGGGACGCCGACGGCAGGCCGGACGACATGCTGATCGGTGGGCCGCGATTGGAGGTCTTCGACCAACTGGCGCAGGAGTCGGACGACGACCCGATCGACCCGGTCAGCAGCGAGTTCCTGGCTGCCGCGACCGCTCGACGATCGGCAGAGGCAGACCGCGAGAAGCGTCGATCCGCTCAGTTGCGGCGCGTGGCACTGTTCGCCGCGGTGTTCGGGGTCGTCGCGGTGATCGGTGCTGTCGCCGCCGTCGCCGCGGGTGTGAACGCCGTCCATCAGCGAGAGGCCGCCGAGACTGCGAGAAACGAGGCACTGAGCCGGCAGTTGTCGGTGCAGTCGGCAGAACTCGGTGAGCGTGATCCGTTCATGGCGGCGCAGCTGGCGATGATCGCCTACGAGGCATCACCGACGCTCGAGGCACGTTCGCGTCTGATTGACGCAACGGGCCGCGGCGTGCCGACCCGATATCTCGGCGACCCCGGCTCGGTGCTCATGTCGCGCGTCGGCTCACTGATCGCGGCGGCGGGCGCGGGCGGTCAGGTCCGTCTCTTCAAGGTCGACGATGACGGGGTGCAGTCGAGGGTCGCCGAGTTCCGTGCGCCCGGCGGTGGCGGGCGGTTGGCGGGTGTCGCACTGATGCCCGACGCCCGCACGCTGCTACTCGGCGGACGCGGAACGATCACCGCCTGGGACATCGCCGATCCCGCACATCCGTTGCGGCGCTACGACTTTCCCGATGTCAGTGGCGACATCAACAGACTCACCGTCAGCCCGGACGGCCGGTTTGTCGTGGCGTCTGTTCCGGACAGGGGTGTCGAGGCATGGGTAGCACAGGGGCAGACCTGGCGGTCGGTTCCGTTGCCCGCGAAGGTCGCGGGCGTCGCGGGGGCGGCAGCGTTCAGCTCGGACGGAAAGTCGCTGGCGACCAGCAGCGCGAACCGCCGGGTGGATCTCTGGCGGATCGACGGTGACGCGCTCGTCCCGTCGGGCGAGATACCACTCGACGAATGGCGCGACAACGAACTCGCGCAGGGACTCGTCTACACGCGCGACGGGACGCGACTGCTCGCCGGGCTGCGGAGTCGGGTGATCCAGGAGTTCGACGTCGCGAATCCCGCAGCACCACGCTCGGTGGCGCGTTTCGGTGGTTTCAACAGCTACGTCAATGCGGTGGCGTTGAACGGCGACGACACGAAAGTCGTCGGCGCGGGTGCCGACAACACGATTCGGGTGTTCGACCGCTCGAATCCGGCTGCGGCACCTCGGGTTCTGACCGGGTCGTCGAACTCGGTGTCGGTGGTCTTTGCGGGCGATGACATCGTCTCGTCGAGCGAGGACGGGCGGGTCCAGGACTGGCCTCCGGTTCTCGGCATGACGTCGGTCGGTACCAACAGCGTCTACCAGATACCGGCGAACCGCGACGCGACGACGATCGTCGCCGCGGACACGGGCACCGACGGTCGGATCACGCAGTGGCGCGTCGAGCCGTCAGCGATCGTGCGCGGCGGACCAGACCTGATACCTGCTGCGGGACTTGTGTACTCGGGTGCCGTGGTGATGTCTCCGTCGGGTCGCGTGGTCACCACCGGAACAGTCACCGGGACAGTGCAATTTGCCGACTACTCGAATCCGCAACAGCCACGCGTCGTGGGCAGCGTCGCGGCGCAACCGACACTCAACGAGACTGTCGACTACAGCGAGAAGTCCGGTCTGGCGGTCACCGGCGCCACCGACGGCAACAACCTGACGGTCATCGACGCCACGACGCTGTCGGCCCCTCGTGTCGTCTCCACGTTCGACGCCGGCGGCGGGATCGCGTGGGCGTCTCTGAGTCCCGACGGGCGCACGGCCGCCGTCGCAACGGTGACGGGTCCGGTGCGACTGATCGATCTCTCCAATCCCGCTGCGCCGCAGGCATATCCCGATCCGATCACGTTCAAGGCCTCGGCGCTGTCGGTGCGCTTCGACGCCAGTGGCACATCGATCGTGTCGACGTCGGAGGAACGCAATGTCGAGGTGGCCGACATCTCCGACAAGCGGCATCCGCGCAGGACGGCCGAACTGTCCGGACCTGCCGGGCAGCTCTACAGCGCTGGATTCTCCGCGGACGGCAAGAGGGTGATCGCGGGTGGGAGCAACTCAGAGGTGTGGGTGTGGAACCTCGCTGATGCTCAGGCAGAGGTGGTGCTGCGGTCGTATCCGGGCCGCGTGTACGACGTCCGCTTCCTCCCCGGCGACCGCATCGTCGCGGCAGGGCAGGGAGGCTTCATGGAGACCTGGACACTGAGCCCGGGACAGATCATCGACGAACAGTGCGCTCACGGCGCCGACCCGATCACGCCGGAGGAGTGGCGCACGTATATCCGCGGTCTCGACTACACCTCGCCGTGTAGGCGGTGACCGGCCCGCCCGCAGGTCTGTGACACGCCGCGTGACTACCCTTGGTAGACGTGCGTACATTCCGTCGGCCCCGCATCGACACCGATACGACGTCCGGAGCTACGACGTCCGGACCCACGACATCCGGAGCGCAATCGCTTGCCGTCGAGGTGTCGGGGTCACTCGACGACGGCGTACCGGTGGTTCTGGTGCACGGCATGGCCTCCGACCACACCACCTGGCGGGCGTTCGCCAAGGCACTACGACGCCGCGGCCGCGCAGTTGTGTCGATGGATCTGCGCGGGCACGGAGTGAGCAGTCGCGAGAAGCGATACGGGCTCAATGATTTTCGGTCCGACGTCGCGTTCGTACTCGACGAACTCGGTCTCGATACCGTCGACCTCGCCGGCCACTCCCTCGGTGCGCACACCGCGCTGCGTGTCGCGATGGATCAACCCGGGCGAGTCCGATGCCTCGTGCTCGAGGAGGTCCCGCCGATGCCCCGCGATGACGCCGATCTCGCCGAGGAGATCGCGGTCGACGCGACACTCGGCGAACGCATACGCGGCCTGGGACAGTTGCTCGCCGATCCGCGGCCGTTCCTGCGTTACGACCGGTCGGTCACCGATCAGGTCAATGCCGAGTTCGCGGTCGCCGCACCGCAGTGGTGGGCCGCACTCGACGACGTGCGTGCGCGCACACTGGTGATCTCCGGCGGTGAACGCAGTTTCCTTCCGCCACGGCATCTTCGGGCGCTGAGCGAGCGACTTCCCGACGGCTCATTCGAGATCATCGACGCCGGCCACTCGGTTCACCGTGATCAGGGCTCTCGGTTCGTGAGTCTGGCGGGCGACTTCCTCTCGGTGGTGACATGAACGACGGGGAAATGAAGGGTGCCGACATGACGGAAACAGATGCCGCCCCGAGCGGGTCATCGCTGCCCCCGGTCGAGGAGATCCTCGAGACCGCGCGGGTCGTCGCGTTGCCGATGCGGACACGGTTCCGCGGTATCACCCGCCGCGAGGCGCTGATCTTTCGTGGTCCGGCGGGATGGGGCGAGTTCGGTCCGTTCGTCGAGTACGACGACGAGGAGTCGGCGGCGTGGTTGGCGGCCGGCATCGAAGCCGCCTACCTCGGACCGCCTGCCGCACAACGTGACTCCGTTCCGCTGAACGCGACGGTGCCTGCCGTCGCCGCCGACCAGGTCGCCGACATCCTGGCTCGTTACCCGGGAGCGACGACAGCCAAGGTGAAGGTGGCCGAGCCCGGGCAGTCGCTGTCCGACGACGTCGACCGTGTTGCGGCAGCTCGCGCCGTGATACCTCGGGTCCGGATCGACGCCAACGGGAAGTGGTCTGTGGCGCAGGCGATCTCGTCGATCCGTGCGATCGGCGACGTCGAGTACGCGGAACAGCCGTGTGCGACCGTCGACGAGTTGGCCCAGGTGCGTCGTGCGGTCGAGGTACCGATTGCCGCCGACGAGTCGATCCGTAAAGTCGCCGACCCGATGCGGGTCGTCGCCGCGGACGCTGCCGACGTCGCGGTGCTCAAGGTGGCACCCCTCGGCGGCATGCGTGCGGTACTGCGGTTGGCCGACGAGATCGGTCTGCCCGTCGTGGTGTCCAGCGCCCTCGACACTGCGGTGGGAATGGCTGCGGGCGTGGCTGCCGCGGCGGCGCTCGACCGTCTCGACCTCGCGTGCGGACTCGGCACCGGCTCGTTGTTCGCCGTCGACGTCGCGGACCCGTTCCTGCCCGAACACGGCGTCGTCGCCCCGAGATGGTTTGGCCCCGACGCCGCACTCGTGTCCGACGACGCCGCCGCCGATCCCGAGCGGACAGCGTGGTGGCACGACCGTGTGCGCCGGTGTCACGACGTGCTGCGTCGACGCGGCGCCGAGCCGGACTTCACGAAACCATAGAGACATTTGCGCCGATCTGTTCCAATGGGGTGAGAGCTGGATCACATCGACAGTGCGCTCACTTCGGGTGCGGGTCGGTTGTGTAGCTGGTCCAGCTGCTCAGATCCACCTGCTCTGATCCACCTGGACGGAAGGCTGCGACATGACGATCATCGCTCCAGCGCCTGCGGGAAGTGGACTGCGCGCGGTCCCGTGTGCCGACCGCAACGGGATGCTCGAGGTGCTGTCGATGCGCCGCGACCCGTTCGGCTACTCGGCTGCGCGCCGCGCTGCGTACGGCCCGATCTACGGAATCAACGCGCTCGGGCTGAGGGTGGTGGTCGCATCCGGAGCCGACGCCGCCGACGAGATCCTGCGCAACCGTGACCGTGCGTTCGCCAACGGGCCCGCCTGGGGTTACTTCATCGGTCCGTTCTTCAATCGCGGTCTGATGCTGCTCGACTTCGACGAGCACCGTCACCACCGGCTGCTCATGCAGCAGGTGTTCTCCAACACGGCACTCAAGGGTTACATGCAGGAGATGTCGCCCATGATTTTCGATCGCATGCAGCGGTTCCCCACGGAAAAGGTGCTGTTGGCCAACGAGTTCAAAGCACTGACGCTCGACGTCGCGCTCGAGGTGTTCCTCGGCGTCGAACTGCCTCGCGATGAGGCAGACCGTCTCAACGAGGCGTTCATCGAGACGGTGCGCGCGGGAGTTGCGTTGGTGCGCAGACCTGTTCCCGGTGGACGTTGGTGGAAGGGTCTGCGATCGCGTCGAGTTCTCGAAGAGTTCTTCTCCTCCGCGATCGCCGACAAACGGGCGCGGGAGACTCCCGACCTGTTCTCGGTTCTCTGTCACGCCGAAACCGAAGAGGGGCAACGCTTCACCGATGACGACGTGGTCAACCACATGATCTTCGTGTTGATGGCCGCACACGACACCTCGACGATCACCATGACCCAGATGGCATACCACCTGGCCCGCCACCCCGAGTGGCAGCAGCGTGCGCGCGACGAATCAGATGAGCTGCCAAGCGAACTCGGATACGACGATCTCGGCTCGCTGAACACTCTCGACCTCGTGATGAAGGAGTCGTTGCGGCTGTGTCCGCCGGTGCCCTCCCAGCCGCGCGCGGCGATCGCCGACACCCACATCGGCGACTTCTTCATCCCTGAGGGCACGATGGTCTCGATCTCGCAGCTGACCAATCATCGCGACCCTGAGATCTATTCGGAGCCCGACCGATTCGACCCCGAGCGGTTCATGCCCGACCGTGCTGAGGACAAACGGCACCGGATGGCGTGGGCGCCCTTCGGTGGCGGCGTGCACAAGTGCATCGGCCTGTACTTCGGGCAGATGGAGATCAAGACGATCATGCATCAACTGCTGCGCGGCTACGAGTGGTCGGTGTCCGCCGACTATCGAATGCCGATGGATTACAGCGCATTACCGGTTCCCAAGGACCGGCTCCCCGTGACGCTGTGGCGGCGATGACCGCTCGACGGGCAGCGGAACGTACTGCTGGCGCCGCAGACGCTGGAGAGTCGGGGGAGCCGCCTCGCGACGTCCGACAGCGCAAGCGTCGTAACACCCGCAGTCCCGCGGATCAGGAAGCGGCGATCCTCGCCGCCGCGGCCGACGAGTTCACGGTTGCCGGGATAGCGCAGGCGAACGTCGATGCGGTGGCCGCGCGTGCCGGGGTCAGCAGAAGCACGCTGTATCGCCGGTTCCCGAACAAAGACGCTCTGCTGCTCGCGGTCGCGGCTGACCGGTACGAGCGGGGCATGCGCACACTCGACGCCGCGGTGGCCGGACTCGGGCCGTCCGACGCCGTCGTCGAGGCGTTCTATCGTGGCGCCCAGATGATCTCCGACGATCCGCTGCTCAACCGGTTGATTCTCGCCGATCACGGCGTGAAGCGACTCACCGCCGAACTCGGTGCACTCTTCGTCGAGGTCGCCACGGCGCGCATCGCCGCTGTGCTGCGCGACGCGGGCGCGCAGATGCCCGCCGACGATCTCACTCAAGCCGTGGAAATTCATGTGCGACTGGTCATCTCGTATCTGGAAATGCCGGCATCGGATGATTCGCGGCGCGAGCCGAGCAGTGTGCGTCACTTCGCGGCGACGTTCCTCGCTCCGATGATCTGGTGAGAGTGCGTTCCCACGTCCTAGGGTGGATGCGAAGTCGCGTCGGTGGGTTGAGTGAACGAGGAAGTGTGCCGGCGGCGTGGCTCCTTACGCGCAGTACGAGACAGGGAGGGCGTGCGTCATGACGCGGCGCGCAGGTTCGGGTTCGTCGACAGGAGGTGTGTCCGTCGACGGGTCCGTGGCGAGCGATCGGACGCTCCTCGAAAACGAGCGCGGTGCGCGGGCGGAATTGCGAAGCGCGCTCGATGACCTGCTCGACGCCGAGGTCGACGCGGGGCTACGGCCCGGTGTGCGTCGGGTGTGGTGGGTGCTCGTCGGGCTGGTGGTGATCGGTGCCGTCGTCGCGGCGGGCGTCGGAGTGGCCGCGTGGGCGAGGGCGGCGCATGCCTACACCGACGACGACTATCGGCACACCGCCACCGAGGTGGCGTCGCTGCTGCTGTCGGCCGATCCTGCCGACCCCGCGCGAGCGCGCCGCATCCTCGACCACGCCACGGGCGGATTCCACGACGAATTCGCCCAATCGGCGAGCAGCTACACCGAGTACGTGCGACGCACCGGAACCGTCGGGGATGCGACGGTCGACGCGTCGGGGGTCTCGGCGCGCTCCGGCGACGACGCGACTGTCCTCGTCGCGGCCGCAGTCAGCTATCGCGGTCAGCAGCAGACGCCGGTGCGCCAGTTCCGGTTGACGATGCTGGTCGTGCCCGACGACGGGGCGCTCAAGGTGAGCGCCGTCAAGTACCTGCCATGAGTGCTGGGGAAACGAGCGCTGGGGAAACGAGCGCTGGGGAAACGAGCTCAGCGGATTCGCGGGAGCGAACGAGTCAGGTTCGCCGACAACGGATTATCGGAACCCGGATCATCGGCACCCGGATTATCGGAACCCGCCGTGCCGTCGTCCTCGTGCTGTGTGCCGCGCTCCTGCTCGTCGCAGTGGCGACGGGCGTCGTGGTGGCATCGCGCGTGGTGGCACACAACGGTGCTGTCGAGCAGGCGCGCACCGAGTTGCGCGAGCAGGCGGGGTCGACGGTGGCAGCGGTCTTCACCGTGCACTCGGCGACGTGGCAGACCGACCGCGCCCGCGCCCGCAGTCTTGTCGCGGGCGACTTCGCGGAAGGCTTTGCCGCGCAACTCGGTCGCGCACCCGACGGCGGTGTGACGGCCGTCGAGTGGCGGCCCGGCGACGTCGCGGTGTCCAATGCGCAGACAGACAGCGGAACAGTGCTGATGACCGCAACCGTCACCACAACGCGCACAGACGCTGCTCCGGTCACCGAGAAGCGAACGGTGAGTGCATCATTCGCCGAGATCGACGGTCGCTGGCTCGTGACCGGAGTCGAGGTGCTCGCGTGAGTGACATCGCGAAGCCCGAGAAGGTGAGATCGGACGACCCGGGATCGTCGGAGGACGAGCGTGTTCTGGCGGCTGCCGCTCGGGTCGACGAGGCCACTCGGACGGCGCGACGCGCGCGGATCGCAGCGGCAGATGCGCTACGCGCGCGTGCCCGTCGCCGATCTCACGCACTGCGTATCGGATTGGCCTGTGCCGCAGTGCTCGTCGTCTGCGGACTGGTGGCGATCATCGTGCTCGCAGTGGTTGATCATAGGCAGGACGAGCGTGCAGCCGGGCAGCGTGCCGCGCTGACCGCCGCACGCGGCGCGGTGACGGCGATGCTCACCGCGACGCCGAAGGACGCCGCCGGCTACGCCGACCGGATCATCGCGAACAGCACTGGCGCAGAGCATGATCGGCTGAGCAAGGCACGTGACGCACTGGTCGCCGCGGTCTCCTCCGCGGAGACCGGGATGTCGGGTCGGGTGATCGCGGCGGGACTGATCAGCGATCCGACGTCGACGTCGGATGGGGCGCGTGCCGACGCGCTCGTCACCGCTCAGACCTCCGATCCCGCTCTGCTGGGCGCCGATCCGGACACCGACGTGATCACGGTGCGGCTGTCGCTTGAACGCGTCGGCGGGACGTGGAAGACCACCGAGGTGGTGGTGAAATGAGGGCTGGTGCCGGCATGAGACCGCTCGTCGTCCACCACAGGCTGCCGCGTCGTGCGCGCAGAGCGCTACTCGCGGCGTCGCTGATTGTCGTCGTTGCGTTGGTTGTCGCGGCGGTGTCGTGGACCCGTGCGTACACCGACAGGCCAGCGCCGGACGACGCGGCGCGCTCGGCGCTGCTGACGGCCACCGAACGGATCGTCGAACAGACGTTGCGTGTGGCGCCGAATGCGTCGCAGAAGCAACGAGAGACGGTGGCCGCCGGGCTGACCGATCCACTCGCAACCCGGTACGCACTCCATGGACCCGACGCCGTACTACCCGGCGCGGTTGCGGGCGGGCTGACCGTCGAGGCCGACGTCGTCGATGCGGGTGTTGCGTCATACACCACGTCGGCCGCGCGCGTCCTGGTCTTCGTCGACGAGACGCTCGGGAACTCGACAGGCTCGAGCGACGAGAATTCGCCGACCAGAACCCCTATTGCTCGGTGGGCGGACATGCGTAATGTCGACGGGAACTGGTTACTGGCCGACCTCACACCCGTCGGGGACATCACTCGCTGATGCGGAGGCATCGCTCGGACGCGAGGCATCGCTTTCGCCGACGCCTGATCGGGCGAGTGTGATCGTGCCGAACGAGAGGATCTCATGAGCGCAACATCGGGTGTCGTGATCGTCGGGGCGGGACTCGGAGCGATCCGTGTGGCCGAAAACCTCCGCGCCGACGGGTACGACAAGCCGATCACGCTGATCGGTGCCGAACCGCACCCGCCGTATGATCGTCCGCCGCTGTCGAAGTCGGTGCTGCTGGGCAAGGACGACCGCGTCGACCTCAAACCGGCTGCCTTCTATACCGATTCGAATATCACGCTGCGTCTCGGTACCACCGTCGGCTCCGTCGACACCGACGCGAAGACGGTGTCCGTGGTCGACGAGGCGGGTGAGCGCAGCGTCGTCGAATACGACACGTTGGTGCTGGCGACCGGTCTGCGGCCCCGCGCGTTCCCGGGCACCGATGCGATGTCGGGTGTGCATACCCTGCGTACGTTCGCTGATGCTCTCGCGGTGCGATCGGCCATCGATGCGGCGCAGAACGCTGTGGTGATCGGCGCCGGATTCATTGGCTGTGAGGTGGCGGCGAGTCTCTCGTCGCAGGGAATCGACGTGACCATCGTCGAACCGGCACCCACACCGCTAGCACTCGCGCTGGGGCCGCGGATCGGAGCGCTCGTCACGCGGATGCACGAGGCCAACGGGGTCACGGTGCGTACAGGGGTCGGCGTCGCCGAGATCGTGGCGGGCGAGGGCGGCGCAGTCCGCGAGATCACGCTCGACGACGGGTCGGTCCTGCCCGCCGACCTCGTCGTCGCCGGCATCGGATCCACACCGGTGACCGCTTACCTCGACGGGTCGAACATCGAGCTCGCCCCCCGCGAGGTCGGCGGCGGAATCGCTTGCGACGCACAGGGACGCACGTCTGTGCCGGGCGTCTACGCGGTCGGCGACGTCGCCAACTGGCTCGACGACGCAGGCGATCCACGACGGGTCGAGCACTGGAACCACACGATCGAGCAGGCTGCGGTCGTGGCCGCCGACATCACCGGCGGAGAAGGTGTGACGGCCGCCGTGCCGTACTTCTGGAGCGACCAGTTCGACGTCAAGATCCAGGTGCTCGGTGATCCGCGCGCAGAGGACGACGTCCACGTCGTCTCCGACGACGGCAAGAAGTTCCTCGCCTACTACAGCAGGGCCGGCATACTCACCGCGGTCGTCGGCGCGGGCAAGGTCGGCGCCGTGATGAAGACACGTCCGAAACTGCTGACAAGGACGCCGATTTCGGAGCTGGTGCCCGACGCATGAGGTATGCCGTCGAAGCATCGGGACGCGCGGATGGCTGACGCGGGAGGGTCCGCCGAGGACGTGATCGCCGCGATCGACGAACTGGCCGATCCGGAGCGCGCCACGTCGATGGCGTCGTACTTTCAGGCGCATCCGGGCGGCTACGGCGGCGACGACGAGTTCCTCGGTGTCCGGGTTCCCCAGCTGCGCGCGATCGCGAAGCGGTTCCGTGGGATCAGTCGCGGCGAGGTCAGTGCTCTGCTCAGCTCGCGCTACCACGAGGTACGACTGGCCGGATTATTCTGCGCGCGTGACGGATTCGATCGTGCCGATGCTGCAGAGGCTGACCTGTGGGTTGCGGACTACCTCGCGGCGGTGGCAGCAGGGGCGGTGAACAACTGGGATCTCGTCGACTCTTCTGCCGATCCGATACTCGGTGAATGGTCGTGGCAGCACGGCGATGTGGACGTGCTGGTGGATTTCGCCGCGCGAGATGATCTGTGGGAGAAGCGGATCGGAATCATCGGGACCTTCGCCTGGATCAAACACGCCGACGCACAGGCGTTGGCGGCGGTGGCGCCGCTGGTGATCGACGACCGACGGCCGCTGATCCAGAAGGCGTTCGGGTGGATGCTGCGCGAGATGGGTAAGCGCGTCGACGCCACGGCGCTCACGTCCTATCTCGACGACCACGCCGCCCACATGGGCCGTACCGCACTGGGATACGCCGTCGAACACCTCGATCCGGAGGCGCGGGCACACTACCGGTCACTGCGCTGAGCGCACTGTTGCTGCTGCGCTGAGCGTACGGGCGGCTACTGCGCTGAGCGCACAGGCGGCTACTGCGCTGAGGGTGGGTGCTCGGCTGCTTTGTCGGCGCGCAGCATGCGTTCACGGAGGTCGTCGTAGATCGCTGGACTGCGGAGGAGTGAGGCGATCACGACGGCGCCTGCGCCTGCAGCGAGCATCGCGACGGCGGCGCTGGTGACTGTCGTCATCTCGATCACCAGGATGATCCCGGTCAACGGAGCCCTGACGACGGAGGCGAACAGGCTCGACATGCCGACCAGTACCAGGGGTAGTGCGAGCTGGGTGGCGAGCGTCGACGAGAAGAGGTTGATCAACCAGGCGAAGAGAAGTCCGGACAGTGCGCCGAGCGCGAGCATCGGCGCGAAGAGTCCTCCTGGTGTGCCTGCCGAGTAGGAGAGCGGGCCTGCGATGAACCGGATGACCAGAAATCCGACAAGTGACATGATCGCGATCCGGTGACCGTCGAGGATGCGCTGGGTGAGTGAGTCGCCGCCACCTGCCAGGTCGGGTGAGATCAGCAGCAGGGCGCCGATGAGTGCGCCGATCATCGCGGCCTTCACCATCGCCGGAATGCGGTGCAGCGCTTCAAACCACGACAGGCACGCTCTGATCAGCCAGTTGTAGCCGACACCGAGAAGTCCGACGAGGACGCCGAAGACCATGAAGAGCGGCAACGTACCCAGAGCCGGGGCGGCTACGTTCGAGACCTTGAAGTCGGGCATGTCACCGAGGACGACGCGCGAGCACGTGACCGCTGTCGCGACCGCTGCAAGCGTCCACACGACCTCTCGGATGCGAACCTTCTTGGCGACCTCCTCGAAGACGAACATCGCTCCGCCGATCGGAGCGTTGAACGCCACGGCGAACCCGGCGCCGGACAGAACTGTCTGCAGGCCACGGATCTCGTCCTTGCTCGCCCGACACCATCGCCCTGCTGCAGCACCGATCGCGGCGGCCATGTGCACCGTCGGGCCTTCGCGACCGAGCACGAGACCGCCGACGCCGATCGACAGCAGTCCTCCGACGAAGCGCGCAGGCACAACCATCAACGACGGTGGCTCGGCCTGTCCACGTTCGACGGCCTCCACATGTTGGATTCCGCTGCCCGCTGCGCGTGGCACCTTGATCGCGATCCACGTCGCGGCGGCCGCAGCCGTCGCTGAGATGGCCAGCGGGATAAGCCAACCCACGGGACCGTGGTGATCAGACCAGTCGACGACGTCGACCCGCCAGGCGTCGAGTCGGGTGAGCAGCCAGCGGAACGCCCCGCCGACGAAACCCGCGACCACACCCGCCGCCGCCGCGACGAGAGTCAGCAGAACCAGCGCTCGTGCGTCGAGGCGGTCGTCGTCGATGCGGTGAAAGCTGTGGTCGTCGGTGGTCACTTCGAGTGGCGGAAGACTTTTACGGCCGCTGCGATGAGCGGAATCTGAAGGGGGAGTCGGCCTATCGCGATCGCCTTGTACACCGTTGGCTTGTGCCACCACATGCGGACCATGTTGATGTTGGCCGGATAGACCGCGACGAAGAGTGCGGCAGCCGATCCCGCGGCGAGTCGACGGGTCTGCGGCACAAGCAATCCGGCGCCGATGCCGACCTCGGCGACGCCCGATGCGTAGGTCAGTGTGCGGGCATCGGTGCCGAGCGCTCCGGCGATCTCGGGCGGCACGATCTCGTCGAAGGGTTTCGGTACGGCGAAGTGCAATGCGCCCATTCCGAGCAGCATGCCGCCGAGCACGCGCGCCAGACGGTTGGAGGGGACGTCTGGCGCCATGTCAGAACTCGATTCGCAGTCGGTCGGATGTGGGGTGTGCCTGACAACCCAGGATGTAGCCGTCCTCGATGTCTTCGGGGTCGAGCGCGCCGTCGTTGTCCATCTCGACGCTACCCTCGGTCAATGTGCAGGCGCACGAACCACATTCGCCCTCCTGACAGGAGTACGGGGCGTCGAGCCCGGCGTCGAGCATGATGTCGATGAGCGATCGGCTCCGTGGCCAGGTGAGTTCGTGTGTCTCGCCGTCGAGTTCGACCTCGACGGTGGCCGCTGCGGCCTGTTCGTCGGCGGAGACCTCGGCGAGCTCATGGTCGGCGAAGGGGTCGCCTGCCAGTGAGTTGTACACCTCGGTGTGAACGTCGTGGTGTGCGAATCCGGCGGTGTCGAGGGCGCGGTGCACCGCGTCCATGAACGGGCCGGGGCCACACATGTACGCGGTGTGCCCGACGTAGGGAGAGAAGATCTCGGCGAGCGCGGCGTCGGTGGGCAGACCCCTGTCGGTCTCGAGCCAGTGGACGACGGTCAGCCGATCCGCGTTGGCGCGGAGCAGTTCGTCGAGTTCCGTCGAGAAGATGACGTCGTCGACGCTGCGGTTGGCATAGAAGAAGACCACGGGGACCGTCGACGACGCGAGGGCGGTCTTGAGGATCGACATCACCGGAGTGACGCCGCTGCCCGCGGCGATGAGGAGTAGCGGGTCGTCGAGAGTGCGTGGAGTGAACACCCCCGACGGTGGGAGTACCTCGATCTGCGTGCCTGCGGCGAGGTTGTCGCACACCCAGTTCGAGCCGTAGCCGTCGACGGTGCGCTTCACCGTCACCTTGGGTAGCGCGTCGGTCGCTGGCGAGGAGGCCAGTGAATAGCAACGCGCCACCGAGCCGGTCTGCTCGCTGGGGATGCGAAGTGTGAGGAACTGGCCCGGCTTGTAGTCGGTGAACGCGTCCTTGTGTTCGTCGGGGATCTCGAACACGATCGAACGCGCATCGGCGGTCTCGTCGATCACCTCGGCCACGGTCAGGATCACACTGCGTGATCCGTGCGGGGTCAGTTCTGCCATCTCGCGGAGTCTCCTGCGTACTGTCGTTCTCGCAGCCGGGTTCGGCCAAAACGAGAACATGTTCTAGTTCAGCCTAGCGTAGCCGATCGGCCCAGGGTAACGGCTGGACTGTGGGCTTGTCGGGGCAGGACCGTCGGGGAGCGACAGTCTGGCAAGAACTAGGCGAGTGCCGTCCGCAGGAAGTCGTCCCACGCCGCCCACTGTGCTGCGTTCATCTCGGTGTGGCTCCCGGTCCCGAGGACGGTCCGGTGGTCGACACCGTTGGCGACGAAGTCGGCTTCGAGCTTGGCATGCAGCGGCGAGGGAACCGTGAGGTCGAGTGCGTTGAAAAGCAGCAGCGTCGGCCTGGTGTAGCCCGACGTCGGCACCGACATGTACCGGTCGAGAGATGCACGCAGTTCCGGCGAACCGAGCGGCTTGGCGAGCAGGCTGCCGAACGCGGTTCCCGCCGGAACCGTCGGGGCTGGGCAGCCGTCACCGACCTTGTCGACGAGGCTGCGTCCGTACGGCGACAGATAGCTGTTGACGTCGACGGCCGGGTCGGCGACGCGATTGCCGGCGAGGACGGCGAGCAGGTAGCCGTAGGCCTTTTCCAGCACGGCAGGCGCCGGTGGGACGTACGGCCCGAGGAAGGCCATCACCTTCTCGACGTCGGATTCGGGGTCGACAGCGATGGCACCGCGGAAATCGGTTGGCGCACCGTACCGGCTCTGCATGTGCGCGGTGGCCAGCGCGGCCTGCCCACCTTGCGACGGACCAGCTACCACCCACTTCTTGGCAAGACTTGGTTCGACGCTGCGTGCCGCGTGCAGGAGGTCGATGGTTGCCGCGCCCTCGGAGTCGTTGTTCAGGTAGGGGTGCACGCCGGTGCGAAAGCGACCGAGGCCGACGTAGTCGGGCGCGACGACCGCGTAGCCGGACGCCAACAGCCGAGAGGTGAACCTGTCCGCCTTCGCGTCCGGGCCGCTCTGGCCGCCGCAGCCCGGTCCGTAACCGGAGGTGCCGTGGGTATAGGCGACGACGGGCCAGCCTCCGGCCGGCGCTTTGCCTGCGGGGAGTAGGAGACCGCCGCTTGCGGGCACGGGCTTGCCGTCTGCTCCGCGCGTCCAGTAGTCGATCGCGAGGCCGTGGGCGGCGCCGCGCCAACCGTCCGGCCGCGCTTGCGTGTCGATAACCGTTCCGGCGGTACCGGATTCGGTCGCGGCGGAAGCAGTGGGAGCTTGAGCAGGGGGAGCGGCGTCGGCGAGCGGCGCCGTCAACGCCAGGCTCAGCGTGGCGGCGGCCGCGGCGAGTGCCGCTCTGGTGGATACGGCGACTCTCACGACTGCGACCTCCGGAAGAACTGTGAATTGTTAGGCCAGCGCAGAATACGTCGACCGTGTCGCAGAAACACGTGTTTCTGACAGATGCACGCGAAGCTTTGCTCGCGTCTGTCAGAAACACGTGTATTTGCGCAGAGTATTGCTCAGTGCAGGGCGCCCAGGCCGTCGGCAAGAGTCGCGCAGCCCGACACGATCAGCGCGGTCAGGTCGGAGTCGGGGTGTGCGAGCCACTGCTCGTACGCGGCGAGGGTGGTGCCCAGGCACATCCAGCCGATGGTCTGCGGCACGTGCTCTTCGACGTCGAGTCCCATTCTGCGCGCACAGAATTCGGCTACCACGCGACGCCACTCCGCGTACATCAGCATCGAGTATGCCTGCAGCGCAGGTACTCCCAGTAGAAGTGACATTCGACGACGATGGTGTTCGAGGTAGTCGTCGTCGACGGCGTTGAATGACACCAGCGCATCGGTCAGGGCCGCAGCGATCGGGAGATCCGCGGGGATCGCGGCGAGCAGCGTGCGCATGTCGTCGAGATGTGCGTCGAAGTCGCCCCAACAGATCGCGTTCTTCGACGGGTAGTAGCGGAACAGTGTGCGCCTCGCGATGCCCGCGGCGTCGGCGATGTCGTCGACGCTGGTGTTCTCGAACCCCGACTCGGTGAACATGTCGATCGCGATGGTGCTGATCTCGTCGCGCGTCGTGATGGGCCTGCGCCCCGGTGTCGCTGCGGCTTTGCCGCCTGGTGTCGCTGCGGCTCTGCCGCCTGGTGTCACTGCGGCTCTACCGCCCGGTGTCACTGCACGGATCGGCGTGGGGTCCGAAGGGTTCATCCTCACCTGTCCATCCGGATAGTTTTCGCTTTCAGGTGTTTTCCTGCACCCGGTGCCATTATAGTGTGGCGTGATCCACTTCACTTCACCAACACAAGGAGGTCTGGATCATGGCAGATCAATCAGCCAAGTCTGCACAGGATGTTGCGGCAACCACCGGCGTTCCGGCGGATGTCGACGCCGAACTCGTGGGCGAGTCGCTCGTCGAAGAGGTGTCGATCGACGGGATGTGCGGGGTCTACTGATGTCCGCACCGACATCCCTTCCGGTCACCGGGGGTCGCGACGCGGCCACCGGTGATCCGGTACCGCACGCAGAGTCGGCGCCGAGGTCGCACGCGTTCGATTCGACGCAGGCTTGGCAGCTCAATCCGAAGGTCGCGCTGCGGCCCGAGCCGTTCGGTGCGCTGCTCTATCACTTCGGAACCCGCAAGCTCTCGTTCCTCAAGAACCTCGCGGTGGTCGGCGTAGTCGAGTCCCTGCGCGATCACGACAGCGCCGACGACGCGTTGCACGCCGCGGGCATCGACAGCGCTTCGCGACCGCTCTACCTCCAGGCCCTCGCCGCGCTCGCGTCGTCGGAGATGATCTGTCGTCGCTGATGTTTTGGCGATGAGCTTTCCGGCGCTGATCTTTTCGGGCGTCGCCTGAACTTCAGACCGCAGAAGACCAGCCCTCTTCGTGCCTGCTCGTCCACGCATGCTTCAAGGAGTCACCATGACCACACTCGAGTTGCCGCCCAGCGCAACTGAACTCGCTGCGACCTCCGCGATCGCGACGTCGGCCCGTCCGCCGAAGGTCGGCAGGCTCGTCGACCAGTTCGAGAAAGGCCTCGACGCCCCGATCTGTCTCACCTGGGAACTCACCTACGCGTGCAACCTCGCGTGCGTGCACTGCCTCTCGTCGTCGGGCAAACGCGATCCCCGCGAACTCTCCACCGAGCAGTGCAAAGCGATCATCGACGAGTTGCAGCGCATGCAGGTGTTCTACGTCAACATCGGCGGCGGCGAACCGACTGTGCGACCGGACTTCTGGGAACTCGTCGACTACGCCACCAGTCATCAGGTGGGAGTCAAGTTCTCTACCAACGGTTTACGTATCGACAAGGCGGTCGCACAGCGGCTGGCGGCGTCGGACTACGTCGACGTGCAGATCTCGCTCGACGGTGCCACTGCAGAGGTCAACGACGCAGTCCGCGGACCGGGCTCCTTCGACATGGCGGTACGGGCGCTCGAGAATCTGTCCGATGCGGGCTTCCGCGACGCCAAGATCAGCGTCGTGATGACGCGGCAGAATGTCGCGCAACTCGACGAGTTCAAGGCGCTCGCCGATCGCTATGGCGCCACGCTGCGCATCACGCGGCTGCGTCCGTCGGGTCGCGGCGCCGACGTCTGGGATGACCTGCACCCGCTGCCGTCTCAGCAGCGCGAGCTCTACGAATGGCTTGTGGCACATGGTGAGAACGTGCTCACCGGCGACTCGTTCTTCCATCTGTCGGCATTCGGATCGGGCAGCGGCGGGGGTCTGCCCGGCCTGAATCTGTGCGGCGCCGGACGCGTGGTCTGCCTGATCGATCCTGTCGGCGACGTCTACGCGTGTCCCTTCGCGATTCACGAGAACTTCCTCGCGGGCAACATCGTCTCCGACGGCGGGTTCAAGGAGATCTGGCAGAACTCCGACCTCTTCACCGAACTACGCGAGCCGCAGAACGCCGGCGCCTGCACGAAGTGCGCGCACTTCGACGCCTGTCGCGGCGGCTGCATGGCGGCCAAGTTCTTCACGGGTCTGCCGCTCGCGGGACCCGATCCCGAATGTGTGCAGGGTTTCGGTGAGGAGCTGCTCGCCGGCGAGCGATCCAAACCCACTGCGAACAAAGATCATTCGCGCGGGACACCCCTGACCCTGATGACTCGCAGGCCCGACGGCGACTTGGCGCCGGTCGGTGGCCCGCCGTCGAAGAACTGCGACGAGAACCCGCTCGCGGGCTTCTCGCTGTAACAACCCAGCACGAGCACGCATCCCGCTCGGTCCGACACCGGGCTCATCCGAACGTGCCCGCGGCATGATGAAATAGGTAGGAACACAACCATGGTCAGCAATCCCTGGGCGCGCAACCCCTGGTTCGAGACGGTCCAAGAGGCGCAGCGTCGAGCAAAGAAGCGCTTGCCGAAGTCGGTCTACTCGTCGTTGATAGCGGGAACGCAGGGTGGGCACACCACCCACGACAACGTCGCTGCATTCGACGAGATCGAGTACACGCCACATGTTGTCGGCGCCCAACCCGATCGTGAGTTGGCGACCACCGTCATGGGTCAGGAACTCTCGTTCCCGGTGATGATCTCCCCGACGGGCGTGCAGGCCGTCGATCCCGACGGCGAGGTCGCGGTGGCCCGGGCAGCCGCGGCCCGTGGAACCGCAATGGGGTTGAGTAGCTTCGCATCTCACCCGATCGAAGAGGTCACGGCTGTCAACGACAAGATCTTCTTCCAGATCTACTGGCTCGGCAGCCGCGACGACATCCTCGCCCGCGCCATGCGCGCGAAGGAAGCTGGCGCCAAGGGGCTCATCGTCACCACCGACTGGGTGTTCAACATCGGTCGCGACTGGGGAAGCCCCGAGATCCCGGAGAAAGTCGACTTCAAGGCGCTGCTGCGGCTGGCACCGGAGATCGCGGTCAAGCCACGCTATGCACTCGACTGGATTCAGGACGGCAAGATCATCATCCCCGACCTGACCGCGCCGAACGTCTCAAAGGGCAAGGGACAGCCGGGGCCGACGTTCTTCGGCGCCTACGGCGAGTGGATGAACACCCCGCCGCCCACCTGGGACGACCTGCAGTGGCTGCGCGAGCAGTGGGGCGGACCGTTCATGGTCAAGGGCGTCACGAGGCTCGACGACGCCAAGCGCGCCGTCGACATCGGCGCCACAGCGCTGTCGGTCTCCAACCACGGTGGTAACAACCTCGACGGCACGCCCGCGACGATTCGCCTTCTTCCGGGCATCGCCGACGCCGTCGGAGACCAGATCGAGGTGCTGCTCGACGGCGGTATCCGACGCGGCAGCGACGTCGCCAAGGCCGTTGCCCTCGGCGCTCGCGCGGTGATGGTCGGTCGCGCTTACCTGTGGGGTCTGGCCGCGAACGGCCAGGCGGGCGTCGAGAATGTGCTCGACCTGCTGCGCATGGGACTCGACGGCGTCGTGATGGGCTTGGGCCACAAGAGCGTTCACGAACTCTCGCGCGACGACCTGATCATCCAGCCGGGCTTCGAGCGGTCCTTCGGCGACGCCTGACCTTGCACGCGGACGCACCGTCGAGCGCACTTCTGTGCGCCGACGGTGCGTCGCGTCGACTGTGCGCTTGATGCTGCCGACTGTGCGCTCCGTCGCGTCGAGTGTGCGCTTCTGATCGTCGAGTGTGCGCCGGATGTGGCCCTGCGTGCTGGATCGTCAAGTGGGGGAAGGTCATTCAGCGTTAACGCGTGTGTCTTCGACGCCCTGACCGGCGTGCACACTCGACGGTCTCGGGCGCACAGTCGACGCTCTCGGGCGCCCAGTCAACATTCTCGAGCGCACAGTGGACGCTCTCGGGCGCGGCGGGTTCAAGGGATTGTGGCAACACCTATGGCTGAGTGTGTGAGGTTAGCAGTTCGGTGAAGGCTTCGGTGGGGG
>NZ_LZMI01000095.1:0-14120 GCF_001665475.1 Gordonia sp. 852002-51296_SCH5728562-b
CCTGGAACGACAACCCCCGCCCCTACGTGTGGGTCAAGACCGCTGACCAGATCCTCGACTCCATCGCCCACTACTGCGCACGAATTAATGACTCAGAACACTAGAAGGGTACTACCGCCAGCCGAGTGCGGGAGCGACGTCGTTGAGGATCGACTCCATCACGTGGGCGTTGTATTCGACGCCGAGCTGGTTGGGGATTGTCAGTAGCAGCGTGTCGGCGGCCGCGATGGCCTCGTCTTCGCGCAGCTCTTCGATGAGCTTGTCGGGCTCTGCGGCGTAGCTAC
Organism: Gordonia sp. 852002-51296_SCH5728562-b; assembly: GCF_001665475.1. Lineage (NCBI taxonomy): Bacteria > Bacillati > Actinomycetota > Actinomycetes > Mycobacteriales > Gordoniaceae > Gordonia > Gordonia sp. 852002-51296_SCH5728562-b. Next base: position 285 of record NZ_LZMI01000095.1, read on the forward strand.
GCCCGAACCGTGCAAGCCCGCCTTCGAGGTGGCCGACCTGATCCTGGTCGTTGCGATCGCGTCCGAAGTAGGCGCGGTCCATGTCGGTCGTCAGCGGGAAGATGCTGCGGCTCACCGAGACTCGCGGCTCACGAGTGTGGCCGGCCTTCTCCCACGCATCGCGGAAGCGCTCGATCTGCTCGGCCTGCAACTTGTGGAACGGGATGCCCGTGTCCTCGGTCAGCAGCGTCGAACTCATGAGGTTCATGCCCTTCTGGGCAGTCCACTCGGCGGTAGCCCGGCTGCCCGCGCCCCACCAGATGCGGTCGCGCAGACCCTCGGAGTAGGGCTCGATGCGCAGCATGCCCGGCGGGTTGGGGAACATCGGCCGCGGGTTGGGCTGCGCGAACTCCGCACCCTCGATCACCTTGAGGAAGACGTCGGTGTGTTGTCGCGCCATGTCGGCGTCGGTTTCACCCTCGGCCGGGACGTACCCGAAGTACTTGTACCCGTCGATCACCTGCTCGGGGGATCCCCTGCTGATACCGAGCTGGAGTCGACCGTCGGAGATGAGGTCGGCCGCACCCGCGTCCTCAGCCATGTACATGGGATTCTCGTAGCGCATGTCGATCACGCCGGTGCCGATCTCAATGCTGTTGGTCTTTGCACCGACCGCCGCGAGCAGCGGAAATGGCGAGCCGAGCTGGCGTGCGAAGTGGTGCACGCGGAAGTACGCGCCGTCTGCGCCGAGCTCTTCGACGGCAACAGCGAGGTCGATGGATTGATGCAAGACATCTGACGCCGTCTGGGCTTGCGAACCCGGAGACGCCGACCAGTGTCCAAAGGACAGGAAGCCGATTTTCTTGGTCATGTCAGATATAACCGGACCGTGGTCCATTTATTCCGCCGTTGGACTGCAGGAACGGTGTTGCTACGTGCCGCAAGATAGTTAAGCATCAAGGCCGCACGACCAAGCGTCGTCGTAGCATCGCTTCATGGACGTCAAGCGCCTGCGGCTGCTGAGGGAGTTCGCCGACCGCGGTTCCGTGGGGGCGGTCGCCGACGCGATGCACATAACGCCGTCGGCCGTCTCGCAGCAGTTCAAGGTGCTCACCAAGGAGGCGGGCGTCGAACTGCTCGAGGCCGACGGTCGGCGGGTGCGACTGACTTCGGCTGGGCAGGCTCTGGTGCTTCGGGCCGACGAGGTGATCGCCGCGGTTGAGCGGGCGCAGGAGGAGATGGCCGCGTACCGCTCCGGCCGATCACGGGTCCGGCTAGCAATGTTCCCCTCTGGCGCGACACTCCTCCTGCCGGCCGTCCTCGACCGCGCTGCCTCCGATGCGATCGAGATCGACGCGTCGCACCTCGACGTCGGCTATCCCGACGCTCCGCCGGCCCTCGCCGACTTCGACGTCGTGGTGACACACCGCGACGAGCGGACACCACCTGTCAGTTCGCCGCGCGTGCGCGTCACCGAGTTGATGCGCGAGCCACTCGACGTGGTCGTATCGCGCAATTCAGCTCTTGCAGAGCGTGATTCGGTGTCGGTCACCGAGCTGGCGGACCATGATTGGATCAGTGTCGAGGGTGGTTTCCCTGTCGACGATGTGCTGCTGTCGATCTCGGCCATCACAGGTGTGGCACCGAGGGTGACGCAGCGAATGCTCGACTTCACGACCATCGAGGCACTCGTCGCTTCTGGTCACGGAATCGCGCTGATGCCGCGTCACGCGTCACGTCATCCGGGGGTGAAACCGCTTGAATTGCAGGGTGTTCGAGCGGCGCGCGTCTACGAGGCGCTAACCAGACCGCGTCCGCGTCGAGCAGTCACATCGGTGGTCGACGCCCTCACTGCCGCGGCCGCCAGGTATGGCGCCTGAGCGCTCACCCCGCCGAACGTCGACGCCGCGGAAGCGCCGCCAGCAGAACCCCTGCGGCGGTAAGAGTTCCGACGTACGCCGCGACCCCCGCCCAGCCGAATGCCGAGTACATCAGGCCGCCGAGCGCACCCACCACGGAACTGCCGAGATAGTAGTGGAAGAGATACAGCGACGACGCCTCGGCGCGATGCTCGGTAGCCCGTGCGGACACCCAACCGCTCGCCACCGAGTGCGCGGCGAAAAAGCCTGCGGTGAAGAGGAATAGCCCGATGATCACGGACCACAGATGGTCCGGAATCGTGATCAACAATCCCACGAGCATGATCGACGTCGCACTCACGAGAACCCGGCGTCGGCCCAGGCGGTCGGCCAGCCTGCCACCCCAAGCCGACGACACCGTGCCTGCCAGGTACATGAAGAAGATTGCTGCCACGATTCCCGCCGGCAGTCCGAAAGGACCACCCAGAAGCCGATATCCGATGAAGTTGTAGACGGTGACAAAGCCACCCATCAGCACGAAGGCCAGGGCGAAGAGCGACAGCAGGCCCGGATCACGAAGGTGCGCAACCAGATTGCGTCCGGTCGTGCGTAGGGAGACAGGCTGCGGAGTGAAGAACTGTGAGCCGGGCACCATGCGCCAGAACGCAATCGCGAACGCCAGGGACACCAGCGCGGCGATCTCGAGTGCCCACTGCCAGGACACAAAGTCGACAGCAAAGCCAGGAATGAGCCGTCCGACCAGACCGCCGATCGTCGTACCCGCGACGTAGCGGCCCATCGCGCCGCCGAGCGACACGCCGTCGACTTCTTCGGCCAGATACGCCATGGCGACGGCGGGCACTCCGGCACACAGCAGTCCCTGCAGGGCGCGTCCGGCCAGGAGTAGCTCGATCGACGGCGCCCACGGAAGCAGTAGTCCGATGACCGAAGCGGCAACCGCGGAGCCGACCATGAGGCGCACGCGACCATACCGCTCCGACAGCGCGCTCGCCGGGATGATCGCGACGGCGAGCAGGCCGGTCGTGAGCGAGACCGCCAGAGCCGACGTCGTCGGCGAGACGTCGAAGTGTGACGACAGTTGGGGCAACAGACCCTGCACGTAATACAGCGCCATGAACGTCGTCATCCCGGCTGCGAACAGCGAGAGTGTGGCACGCCGATACCCGGGCGAGCCGGGTGAGTGCTTGACGGGCGCGAGGTCGGTGGTCACTGGGAGGACGGTTGCTGTCACTCCATCCATCCTGAGCTGCGCCGCCGTCATTAGGAAATGAATGTTTAGCCGTCACATCATTCAACAATGAATAACTCCAGCTAGAATGGCGTGATGCACGACGACCTGCGGTGGTTCATCGCCATCGCCGAGGCAGAGAACCTGACCGCGGCCGCCGAGCGGGTCCATTCGTCACAGCCGACGCTCTCGCGCTTCCTGGGCCGTCTCGAACGCGACCTCGGCGTGCCGCTCTTCGACCGCGACGGTCGACGCCTCGTGCTGAACCGGTTCGGACGCGCCTACCTCGACAGGGCGCGTCGCGCGGCGTCGCAGTTGGAAGCCGGGCGTCGGGAGGTCGAGGAGATGCGCGCTCCGGCGCGCGGGGCGGTGCGGTTGGCGTTCCTGCATTCGTTCGGGCTGGGGTTGGTGCCCGACCTCATCAGCCGGTTCCGGGTGGAGAACCCATCGGCGCGTTTCACGCTGACCCAAGATGCGGCGGCGACCGTCGTCGGGCATGTCGTCGACGGCGACGCCGACCTCGCGATCGTCGCGCCCCGCCCGATGCGCACCGACATGGCGTGGGCGCGCGTCGCCGAACAAGAACTCGCGCTCGTGGTGCCCCGCGATCACCGCTTCTCGGGCCGGGAGACCATAGGTATCGCCGAGGCCGCCGACGAGGAGTTCATCGTGATGCAACACGGCTACGGCATGCGGCGGATCTTCGACGAGATCTGCGCCGCACACGATCTCACGCCCGCGATCGCCTTCGAATCGTCGGAGCTCGCGACGGTATCCGGCCTCGTCGCCGCGGGGCTCGGCGTCGGAGTGGTGCCGGTCGAGGAGTCGGCGCGCCATCCCGGCGTCGAACTCATTCCGCTCGCGGGTGAAACGCGCGAGATCGGGCTGACCTGGTTTCGCGGTCGGCCGCTGAGCGACGTCGCGTCGCGCTTTCGGGACTTCGTGCTCGCGCAGAGCACGGCCGACGGCTGAGGCGCGCAGGCTCGTCGACCGCGCTCCCGCTCACCCGTTTCCCGCGGCCCCGCGCTCCCGCTCACCCGTTTCCCTCCCGCTTATTGGATTCAATAAGCGGGAAGTAAACCGGTGAGCGCGAACCGTGGTCGGCCGGGATGATTTCGAAGGTCACCAGCCACGGGCGCAGAAGGCCGGCGAGCTGCCGGCGCTCGAGCGTGGCCCAGACCCAGCGGACCACCATCGTGTCGAGTCCCCGCAGCTCGTCCTCTCGCAGCTTCTCGCGGACCACCGCGTCCTCGGGCGACTCGCCTTCGCGGAGCAGACGTCCGTACTTGGCCAGACCGTCGAACTCGCCGATCAACTTGCCGTCCCAATCGAAGTCCGTCTCGTACGTGCCGGACGGGCAGACGAAGCGGTGTTGCTGACGCGGCACGGGCAGGTCTGCCTCGTACATCTGTGCGCTGCTCCATGATTCGCCGACGCTCTGAGAGAGGCCGTTCGCGAGTGGGAGGGCCCGTCGAGCGTGTTGCGCGCCGCGCCGACGTCGAGCGCCCAGGATCTCCGACATCTTCTCCCGGTCGGCACCCGCTGCCAGAGCAGCCTCGAGGACGGTCATTGCCTGGGCGAAGTCGCCGCTCGACGCGACGTCGACCGCTGTGCGTTCGATCGAGGTGACCCGGATGCCGTCGACCTCGGTGATCTCGTCGTCGCTGAGCGGCACCCCGTGCAGGTGGCGCAGGCTGCGGACCGATCCTCCCGATGCGCGGCCGGTCGTCATGTGAACGTGCGAGAGGTTCGGTTTGAGCATGCGCAGCCCGTGCATCGTCGCTGCCGAGACGTGGCTGAGTACGTGTGGCGTGTCGGCGCTCAACTCCGACGTGACTACCGCGATCGAGGTGAGCCGGTGCAGCGCCTGGGCACCCGCATGGCCGTCGAATTCTGTTGTGTGCGGTACGAATACGCCGGGTACGAGTCTGTCAGTCGGCCGCGGTTGACCGCGGCGCAGAGCTCGTTGTCGCTGAATGCCGCCGTCTTCGCGGCTCCGCGTCGGATCAGGCCGAACTCGTCGAGCGGGTAGCCGGGGAGACCGATGGTGGAGTCCGTCATGCAGCTTCGACGCCGCGGTGGGCCGCGAGGTTCCGCTCCGCACCGATTGAGTTCGACGTCGACCTTCCCGCTCACCCATTTGCCTCCGGCTCATTGAATTCAATAAGCCGCAAGGAAATCGGTGAGCGGGAGCTCGGGGCTCAGAGCCGCTCGGACACCCGCCGGGAGGCCAATTGCACTGCCTCCCAGACGGTTGCGAACGGCGGGGCGTACGCGAGGTCCATCTCGGCCAGATCGTCGACGGTCATCTCGCCCCACAGCGCCGCGGCGACGGTGTCGATCCGCTTACCCGACTGCGCTCCGCCGACGATCTGCGCGCCGAGGATGCGGCGGGTCGTCTTGTCTGCGGTGAGCAGCACGGTGATCGGCGTGGCTTCGGCCATATAGCCGCTCGCGGTGTCACTCTGGGTGATCAGCGTGAGGGCGTCGTGTCCGAATCGCGCGGCGACCTCGGTGTTCATGCCCGTTCGCGCTATCTCCAGATAGGTTGGGCCGGAAGAGAATCGGGTGATGGCGGTCGCCAACACGCCGGCGAAACGTTTGCTCTCGTCGCCGCCGAGATTGAAACCGCAGACCCGACCCTGCTTGTTGGCGTGTGTTCCGAGCGGCGCGAAGATTCGCTCCCCGGTCATCCGGTCGAGAGACTCGCAGCAGTCGCCTGCCGCCCAGATGTCGTCGGCGACGCGCTGGTGGTCGTCGGGTAGATACCCGCCGTGAACGCCGATCGGCAACCCTGCCGCGGCGCCCAGTGAGGTCGACGGTCGAACGCCCAGCGCGAGTACCACGACGTCGGCTTCGATCACATCTCCGGAAACTGTTGTGACGGAACGTATTCTGCCGCCCTCGGCGTCGGCGCTCGCGACGACTGTGTCGGTCAGGACGGTGACCCCTGCGGCTCGCATACCCTCTTCGATGCGATCGCTCATCTCTGGGTCGAGCTTGCTCATCACCCTGGTGCGTGTGGCGATCGTGGTCTGGAATCCGCGCTCCGCCAAGGCCTCTGCCATCTCCACTCCGATGTAGCCGCCGCCGATCACGACTCCTCGACGGCCGGAGCCGGCGATCAGATCGAGCCAATACCGGGCGTCATCAAGGGTTTTCGCCGGATGGACACCGTCGATCAACGTGCCGTTCGCGTCGTGCGCCCAGTCCGGGAGCATCGCCGAGGCGCCGGTACACAACACGAGTTGGTCGTAAGCGACCTCCGACGACTCGTCGAACTCCGACGTCACCGAGACGACCTTGCGCTCGCGGTCGATTGCGGTGACCGTCATCCCCATGCGGAGGTCGACGCCGAGTTCTCGGTGTTGCGCGGCGCTGCGTGCGACGAGATTGGCGTCGGAGTCGACGAGGCCGCCGACGAGGTACGGGATGCCGCATGCCGAGTACGACGTATCCGACGTCTGCTCGAGCGCTATCACCTCGATGCTGCGCCCGGTGACCTCTGCTGTCCGAAGTGCCTGGTGAGCAGCACTCATGCCGGCGGCGTCCGCGCCAACGACGACGATGCGTTCCACCCGCGTCACGCTACTCGCGTTCGACGACGCGCAGCGTGCAGGAGGTCAGAGATCGGCGCTCACGACCTTACCGATGACGACACCGATGCCCGCGACGACGAGCGGCAGCGCGACGAGCACGGAGACCAGGAGAACTATCATCTGCATGCCTCAATGGTCCGCGCGGTTGCGCGCGTTGTCGCTGTGACCAGGCAAATCGTAGTGGGCCTCACAATTGGTACGGGTGACGCAGTTTTCCTCGTCGGACGGCGCGCTGAATCTATCGACGTGGGTGAGACGCGACGTCGCATCCCGGGCGGATCAAGCCTTACCTTCTGCAGACGCGCGCTTCACGCAGTGCACCGCGGGCGGCGCCCACGTGCCGTCGAGAACCTCTGCGCGCGGGGCGTACAGGCGCATCGTGACGCCGAGCGCGGCCCGTGGCGCGGGAAGCCAGTTATCGGTCTTCTCGCCGCCGGGATTCTCGTGCTGCAGATACAAGACGAGCGAACCGTCGTCGTTGAACCGCAGTTCGTCGCGGTCGCCCAGCGCGAACCGGTTGAGTTCATTGGCGACCTGATAGCCCTCGGCGTCGTACATCGTCACCGACCGGAAGGCATCCACGGGTGGAAGGCCATCGGCGGGAAACGTGATCGTGTAATCGTTGTGCCCGTCGAGTGGCTGGCCGTCGTCGTCGACCAGGGCGACGGGATAGATCGCATCCTCGGGCGGATTGGCACCCAACCCGACCAGCGCGATCTGCGCTCGCTGAAAGTAGTCGTTGCCGTAGACGCCGACGGACCGCGAGATGATCTGCCAGCCGTTCACGCGATCACCGAGGCCGGAGAGATCAGGCAGCTTCTTCCGCGCCGACGCGATACCCGACTCGAGTGCCGCGAGGCCGGCCTCGTCGAATCGCGATGTGTCGAACTCCAGTCCAGGGACGATCCCGATTGCTGCGATACGCGCCAGCACAGACTGATCCGTGAGGTGCGGTGGCGTCGTCGTCAGTACCTCTGCTGCGAGCCTGAAGAACTCGGGAGCAGTGAGTTCTCCGACGATGCGCAGTGGTTCGGTGTCAAGGTCGATGGGAGTACTCGACTCGGGTCGAGTCGGGCCGCCCAACGTGGTGATGGTGAAGCCGTCCTGAAACTTGCCGACGGCGTCGTAGTCGCTCGGGCCGTTGGTCTGCGACCGGCCGATGGCCCACACGTACGGCGTCGGGCCTCGATGATGAGGGCATCGTCGGGTACATCGCCGTCAAAACCCGGACCTATCACCATGATTCGTCGTTCGGAGTCTCCCGTGGTGCGGGATCCGGGAACCGCGAACACGTCGGTCCACATGTCCAGTAGCGGCAGCATGTAGTAACGCCCGCCGCTGTCGGGCAGGTCGATCAGGACCGGCCCGCCGGTGAGATCGAGCCACGCGGAGGAGTACAGCGTGTCGAAATTGGGGCGCACGATTGCGCGGAAATCCGCAGACGGAAACGCACGCATGTGGTGGAAGGTGTTCGCGGCTCCGAACCCCGGTTTGCCTGCGGATTCTCGTGCTGTCTGTTGTCGACGGCTGACCTCCATGATGACCAGCGGATACGCATAGACGTAGGCTTCCGCTGCCAGGCTCGCGGTATCGCCGGTGAGGGGTTTCGATGTCGTCATGGTCTCAAGACTCGACGATCGACCCGCGATTTCGATCATTCGAATCGTATGAGTGGAGAAGTCTCATCCCTTTCGGGTGATGTCGTCCCATCGGGTTCGATGTCAGCATGTGGAATATGACCGAAATCTCTGCCGATGTGGAAACGGGTCCTGTGGAATTGGGACCCATCGACTACCTTCTCGTCGAATTTCCTGCTGATCACAATCCGGACGGGTCCGCGTTGATACATCTGGTCGACCTCGTCGATCGCGGTGTGATCAGCGTGTTGGATCTCGCTGTGATCCGACGAGAGGGTGATGGCGTTGCTGCCCTTGAGATCTCGGATATCGACGTCGGTGCTGACCTGGACGCCGACATCCTCGCGGAGGCGTCGAGCGGGCTGTTGGACGATCAGGATCTCGCCGACGCGGCGTCGGCACTGGCAGACGGGTGCCTCGGCGTCCTCGTCGTCTACGAGAACGTGTGGGCGGCTCCGTTCGCCACTGACCTGCGGCGGGCCGGCGCTCAACTGGTCGCGTCCGGGCGAATTCCCGTCAACGCGATTCTCGAGGCCCTCGGCACAACCGACTGATCCGTGTCGGCCGATCTCGAGACTCCGCCCTGGTCCGGACGCCACGACCGTTTCACCACACCACTCGAAAGAGAAAGCGCAGGTAACAACCATGCCCGGACTACTCCGCGGGGTCGCCCGAACAGCCGTCGTTGCAGGGACTGCAACCGCGGTGTCCAACAGGGTGTCGCGTCGTCAAGGCGAGCGGTGGGCCAGACGGTCGGCCGAGACCGCACCCCAGGCATACGCTGCCGCACCGCCCGTCCAGAACCCCGAACCGCCGGCTCCCGTTGAACAAGGTGCGGCGACCGATGACCGAATTGCAGCGTTGACGAAGCTCGGTGAACTCCGAAGCTCAGGGGTTCTCACCGAAACGGAATTCGAAGCAGAAAAGAGACGTATCCTCAGTCTCTGACAATCAGCCGATCCATCAGTGTTCATTGCTAACCAAATCGTTAACAGCCACATCGAGAACAGCTACATCGATAAGGATAATTCATGACAACCTCACAACCCTCCACGAAGCAGCGTTGGGCAGGCGGACTATCCATCGTTGCCGGATGCGTCCTGCTCGTCGTCGGGATACTGGAGTTTCTCCAGGGTGTCTCCGCCGTCGCGGCCGACAACGTGTTCGTCGTAGGCACCAACTACATCTACAAGTTCAATCTCACGACCTGGGGTTGGATTCACCTGATCATGGGTCTGGTCGTCGCGGCGACAGGTATCGCGGTGTTCTTCGGGAAGACTTTTGCGCGAGTGCTCGCAATCGTGGTCTTGTCGCTCTCCGTGATTGCCAACTTTCTGTGGATCCCGTACTACCCGTAGTGGTCGATCACGCTGATCGCCCTCGCGATTGTCGGAATCTGGGCGTTGGCGGCGTGGAGTCCTGAGACCGACGAGATCTGACCCGGGCGCGAGGAGACGACGATGACCGGCGTGATCGATTCCGCGGAGGCGACGACGTCCTACGGTGGCCCTGGCCGCAGGACTCGTGCCGAGAGTGTGTATCTGGGGTTGCAGGCGCGGGTGCGATTGCCGCTCAGCGAAATCGGCGACCTGGGCGACGCCTCCGACCGTGATCCGATAGGTCTGCTCCAGGATCAGGCGCGTACCCGAGTCCCAGAACTCGTCCCGGTCAGGTACGGGCGAATGGCCGTGTCTCCCTTCACCTTCTATCGCGGTGCGGCACTTGTGATGGCCGATGATCTGGCTCGAACCGAGAATTCAGGTCTGACCGTGCAACTGTGTGGCGACGCGCATCTGTCCAATTTCGGGTTGTACGCCACGCCCGAGCGCAAATTGGCGTTCGACGTCAACGACTTCGACGAAACCTATCCTGGGCCGTTCGAATGGGACGTGAAGCGACTGGCCGCGAGTCTCGTGGTTGCGGCACGCGGCAACGGATTCGACAGCAAGACCGCCAAGCGGATCGCAGGTGCATGTGCCCGCGAGTACAGGGAGTCCATCGCGTCGCTCGCGGGACTCGACACGTTGGACGGTTGGTATCGACGCGCCGAACCTTCTCGAAAACTGGTCAATATACGTGATCTCATCGATTCGTCGACCGCCAAGAACGTGCGAAAGCAGATCGACAAGGCGTGGACGCGCGACAGTCTGTCTGCGCTCAAGAAGCTGACCACAACCGTCGACGGCGAACTGCGGTTCGTCAGCCAACCTCCGCTCATCGTGCCCATCGAAGAACTGTGGGACGCTGAGGTCACAGCGCGTCTGTATGGTCAGCTGGCCGATCGTGTCGACGCTCTTCGCGCGACGCTTGCTCCTCACTACCGCGTGCTGTTCGACAGATTCACCTTTGTCCGCATGGCGCGCAAGGTGGTCGGGGTCGGCAGCGTGGGAACTCAGGCGTGGGTCTTGCTGATGGTCGGACGAGACGAATCCGATGTGCTGCTTCTCCAAGCCAAGCAAGCCGAGAAGTCTGTTCTCGCACGGTATCTCGACGGCCCAAAGTATGACAACGAGGGCAGGCGGGTGGTGGAGGGGCAGCGACTCACGCAAGCAGTCAGCGACGTGTTCCTGGGGTGGTCTAGTGGTCCCGGGGCCGATGGGGTTCGGCGTGATCTCTACCTCAGGCAGCTTCGCGACGCAAAGGGATCCATCGTCGTGGAGGGTCTGGACCCACAGGGACTTGAGGTCTACGGGCGGGCGTGCGGTCGAGTCCTCGCTTACGGTCACGGTCGGTCGGGAGATGCGGTCGCCATAGCGAACTATCTTGGCGACGACGACGAATTCGACAGGGCTATAAGGCGTTTCGCATCGCGCTATGCGAAGAGGAATGACGAGGATCATCGTGTGTTCGTCGACGCGATCCGGGCAGGTGCGGTTTCGGCCGTCCCCGACGAGCGGTGACGCGAATGCCCGAGAAGATCGTGATTGCGGAAGGCGAATCGGGACGTGGTCTCGACGCAGACGAACGGGCCGAACTAGAACGTCTGCGCATCGAGGTCGCCGAGATCAGATCGGGGCAACCGGCGGGTGTGGGCAAGGAGTCCAAGCGACGGCGGATCAACTGGCTAATGGTCGGGGTCGTGGTGCTGGTCGTACTGTGTGCGGTGCTCACGCTGCTGTCGGTCACCACGCGGTATGTCAGGAGTCAGATCCTCGACACCGATCACTACGTATCGACCGTCGCGCCACTGGCATCCAATCCCGCAGCGCAGCAACAGATCACCACATCGATCACGAACGAGATCAATCAGCAGGTGAACGTTGAAGAGGTGACGTCGAATGCGCTCAACGAACTGACTCAACTCACACCGGCCGATCGTCCGCGCGTGGATCAGGCGATCACCGGACTCGCTCCGGTGATCAGCGCACAGGCGGAGAGCTTTATCCACAGCACGGTGGCGCAGTTCGTCGGCTCTGATCAGTTCGCTGCGTTGTGGACGACGGCCAATCGCGAAGCACACGATGCTGTTGTTGCGGCGGTGACCGGTGATACGCAGCATGGCGCGGTGAATGTCGACACGACCAACGGATCGATCAGCATCGAGCTCGGGCCGATCATCACCCAGGTGAAGCAGCGGCTGAGTGCACAGGGGTTCGCCTTCGCCGACAAGATTCCCGTGGTGAACAAGCAGTTCGTCATCTGGCAGTCCAAGGAACTCGCTCGGGCGCAGAACCTCGTGAAGTCGCTCGACAAGGTAGCCACCGTGCTGCCGTGGCTTGCGATTCTTGTCGCACTCGCTGCGATCGGGCTCGCAGGCGTCGGTCGCCGTATCCGAACCCTGACAGCAGTCGGGATTGCGGTCGTCGTCGCGATGCTGGTATTGGCAATCGGCATCATCGTCGGTCGCACGATCTACCTGAACAACGTGCCTACAGACGTCTTGTCTCCCGCCGCCGCCCAGGCGATCTTCGACACCGTGATCGGTCCGCTGCGCACTGCCCTTCGTGCGGTGGCGGTGCTCGGACTCGTCCTGGCACTTGTGGGCTTCTTCGCAGGAGGAACCCGGGCGGCTGCCGCCACTCGACGTGTCATCGGCGGGGGATTCGAAACGATCGATCGTCGCCGAAAGCAACGCTCGGCGTCGATGGTGGAGGCCCAACTGTGGCGGCTACGGTACGTCGTGCGTCTCGGGGTCCCGATAATCGCTGCGTTCGTCCTCATGTTCTGGCACTACCCGACAGGCATGGTCGTCTTCTGGGTGGTGGTCGTCGCGTGCCTCATCCTGGCGGCGTTCGAATTTGCCATCGCTCCCGCGCGCCGCGGAGAAGTCCCAGAAGCTGTCGTCCCAGAAGCTGTTGTGACCGAAACCGTCGTGACCGAGACCGCTGTCGCCGAAGACGCGGCCGGAGTCGTAGTCGATTCGACTGACACTGCCCGAGCGAACTGAACCGCATGTCGCCGGAGCGATAGCAGGTCGTACGCGCTCTCGCGACCAAGATTTCGCCGACGCATTCGTGCTGGTCGTCGTACCATGCTCTGCATGAAAGGCGCGGTACCCTCCCAGCGACATGGGCAGGGCGGCGAGGGGGATCCCGACGCGATCGAGGCGGACACCAACGCGCCCGACACAACTGCCGCAGCACCGCCGATTCTGAGTCTGCGGTTCTCGTCGCCGTCGTTGCCTCCCGGGTTTGTGGCGCGTCCTCGCATCGACGAGATTCTCGACTCTGCGCGAGGCGGCGACGTGAGCTTGGTGTGTGCCGCAGCCGGCTACGGAAAGACTCTCGCTGTCGCAGCGTGGGCGCAGGGGGCACACCGTCGTGATCGGACCGCGTGGCTTGCCGCGGGCGAAGGCGCCGGAGTGGCGGCATTCTGGCACGACGTGATCAGTGCTCTTCGCATGCTTCCGGTGGTGGCCGGCGAAGCGCGCGTGACCGAGTTCATGCCGGGTCCGGCGTTCGGGGACTCTGACGTGGCGGGTCTGGTTGATGCCCTGTCTTTCCTGCCCGAGCTGGTGACACTGGTGATCGATGATTTCCAACGCCTCACGTCGGCAGACGTTCTGAAATCGATCCACCTGGTGATCGAGTGTGGTGTTCCCACTGTGCATCTCGTCCTCATCTCCCGCGTCGAACCGCGAATACCGTTGCGCCGTCTGCAGGTGATGGGAAGGCTCCGAGAGATCGACGCCGCGGTCCTGGCGTTCACGCCGGCCGGGGCAGACGAGCTGTGTGCACGCATCGGAGTGGCGGTGGATGCGAAGAGTCGGGACCGCTTGATGGACCGGACGCAAGGCTGGCCTGCCGGAATCCGGTTGGCCTTGCTCAGTGCGACAGTCGAATACGGCGGTGATGTGCATGCGGCACTGACAGGCTTCGGTGGCAGTGGCAAGTTGGTGGCGTCGTACCTTCTCGAAGAGGTACTGGCCAGGGTGGCTACCGACGACCGTGAATTCCTGCTTGCCACAAGCGTGCCACCGGTTGTCTGCGCCGATCTGGGGCTGGTGCACGAGTAGGTGACATCTGATCTGGCTTGCCCTGCCGGGCGGCCTGGAAGGATGCCAGCTGTGCCCA
>NZ_LZMI01000096.1:0-58960 GCF_001665475.1 Gordonia sp. 852002-51296_SCH5728562-b
AACACAGTCCTCCTGAAACGACATGATCGCCGCAACCTCTCACCTGAGAGTGTTGCGACGATCATGTGAACCCGCCCTTCCGGTCGGGGTCGCTTTGTTTGGTGACCGACCTCGAAACGCAACGTCGGGTTGCCCCATACGCATCACAAGTCACAGAAATCTCACACGCCTCAGCGCGTCGCGCACGGATTCATCGTCCGGACAGGGTAAGAAACACCTGAGGCAAAATGTGGCTAGTGGGATGAATGTGATTTCTGAGGTGCGCGCAGACCGCGTGCACAGCGGAGTTCCGCCCCACCGGTGCGAAGGAGTGGGAATCGAATGCGTCGAGCGGTACGCGCTGATCGCGCGAAGGGGGATCGGGTGACGAACGAGCACGGATGGCGACAGGGACGTCGGATCACGCGTGTCGCGGCGACGGTGTCGGCGACGATCGCCGTGGCCGTCGGGATGACGATGGCGGGCCAGGCATCCGCGCCTGCCGATCCGCCTGCCGCACCTCCGGCCCCGGCTCAACCGGCGGCGCCTGCCGAGCAGGCAGCGCCCGCGCAGCCTGCAGCGGCACCTGCTCAGCCCGCACGCGTCACGAAGGTGTTCTGGTACACCGACCGGCGCGTCGCACTGTGGGTGCACTCGCCTGCGATGAACACCGACATCCAGGTGCAGATCCTGCTGGCGCGCGACTGGTGGGCGCGCCCGAACGCCAAGTTCCCACAACTGACCATGCTCGACGGCCTGCGTGCGCAGGACGACCAGAGCGGGTGGGTGCTGAACACCAACATCGTCGACTTCTACAAGGACAAGAACGTCAACGTCGTGCTGCCGATCGGTGGCGAGTCGAGCTTCTACACCGACTGGAAGCAGCCGGACCGCGGCAAGACCTACAAGTGGGAGACGTTCCTCATCCACGAGTTGCCGCCGATCATCGAAGGCGATTGGCGTTCGACGGATGTCCGCGGCATCGAGGGACTCTCCATGGGCGGCACCGGCGCGATGATGCTCGCGGCGCGCAACCCGGGCTTCTACAAGTTCGTGGCGTCGTTCTCGGGCATTCTGCAGTTGACGTCGACGGGTATGCCGCAGGCAATCCAGTTCGCGCAGCGCGACGGCGGTGGCTACAACTCGATGAACATGTTCGGGCCGCCGAGCGACCCGGCCTGGAAGGAGCACGACCCCTTCCTGATCGCCGACAAGCTGCGTGGCACAAGCCTTTACGTCTCGTCGGGCAACGGACTCGTCGGACCGCATGACAAGCCGTCGGACATCCCGCTGCTGGCAACGAACTACTCGGGCGTCGGTCTGGAACTGCTCAGCCGCGTCACGTCGCAGCAGTTCGCGATCAAGCTGAACGAGCTGGGCATTCCGGGGCAGGCCGTCTACCGACCGTCCGGAACCCACACCTGGGCCTACTGGGAGTTCGAGATGGCACAGGCGTGGCCTCAGGCCGCGGCGGCGCTCGGACTCGGTGGCGACAAGGTCGCGTGCCGTCCGTCGGCGGCGTTCAAGAAGGTCGCCGACGCCACCAAGCTGGGCGGCTGCCTCACCCCCGAGTACGCGGTACCGGGTGGACGCGCGCAGGACTTCTACAAGGGTCGCGTGATCACAGGTCCCAAGGGGCCCAAGGAGGTCGCGGGCGCGATCGGTGGGGCGTACGCCTCGATCGGTGGTCCCGGCGGCAAACTGGGTCTGCCGACCAGCGACGAACTGCCCACCAGGGATGGCAAGGGACGTTTCAACACGTTCGAGCGCGGCAAGATTTCCTGGACCGCCAATGGCGGGACGGTCATCGGCAAATGACCGCAAGTCGTCTCACCCGGTGCCGAGTGTGTTCGGATGATCGGCGCAGGCTCGGCGCCGGGTGTGGGTGCGCTGAGATCTCGCTGAGGAATCACAGCATTTTCGCAGGTGACGCCGATTTGATGGTCGGCGGCGGCTTGCGGTCGGAGTAGCCTGGCACGGTGCCGACAACGCCGGTCGGGTTGTGATGAGGAAGTGATGATGAGGAAGTTCTTCGGGTTGGGTGTGATGGTGGCCGGACTGGCCCTGGCGGGCGGTCTGACCGCATGCTCGGACGATTCGACAGCAAGTGCCCCGATCACGAGTGACCCCGTCACGACGACGTCGATGTACTCGTCTCCGTCGTCGTCGGCCGCGAAGTCGTCGGAATCGGAGCGCGCGTCGTCGGAAGCCGCCGCGCCGGGCGGCACCAAGGTGTCGGGTTCGACGACGCTGCCCGCGACGGCACCGAACAGTGGCACCAAGGTGCCCGAGAACTTCCCCGGCCCCGGCGGTGAGCCCGTGAGCGACAAGGGCAAGAAGTACCTGCAGGTGCTCAAGGACGAAAACGTCAGCTTCGCGGGCGACTCCGACAACTCCGTCGCGCTCAACAGTGCGGAATACGTCTGTTCGCAGCAGGCCAAGGGAGCCGATCCGACGACCGTGAAGGCTTTCGTCACCGCGATGATCGGTCCGAGTTCGAAGAACGCTGCCGACGCGAATTCGAAGGCGGACAAGGTCATCAAAGCCGCACGTGACAACTACTGCTAGGGGTGGCGGCCAAGCGAGGTGCAACCGGTCGACGTAAGGGTCGTCGACTGGGTCGAATCGCCCTGTTCCTAGCCCTTCTCGTCATCATCGCGGTCGTGTTGATCGTGATCTTGGTGATCACTCTGCTCAAGCCCGGACCGCCGAGCATTCCCGGCGGCCAGGGGCCGTCGACCAGCGCTCCGCCGTCGCCGGGGCGTCCGGAAGCGCAATCCGCGGACTGCCCGGACGTGCTGACGCTTGTCATCCCGGGCACCTGGGAATCGTCGGCAGACGACGACCCGATGAATCCGACGGCCAACAAGGCGTCGCTGATGCGCCGGGTGTCCACGGCGTTGCAGAACGAGTACTACCCGACCTCGCGCACCGAGGTCTACACCGTTCCCTACATCGCGCAGTTCCGTAACCCGACCAATCTCAACGACCGTCAGGCCGACTACAACGTGTCACGGCAGCAGGGCTACAACCGTGCTGCGGCAAAGCTGCGTGACACCAACAAGAAGTGTCCGCTGACGCGCTACGTGATCATGGGATTCTCGCAGGGCGCGGTCATCGGCGGCGACCTCGCGAGCAATATCGGCAACGGGCGCGGCCCGATCGATGCGTCGGATCAAGATCTGGTGCTCGGCGTCGGACTCATCGCCGACGGTCGACGCGAGAAGGGCCAGCAGAACGACATCGGTCCCGACCCCGACGGTGTCGGTGCGGAGGTCGCGCTCAGCGGAATGGGCAAGCTCGTGCCGGGGATCACGATGACGGGACCGCGTAGCGGTGGCTTCGGTGATCTGCGTGACCGAGTCCAATCAATCTGTGCGCCAGGCGATCTCATCTGCGATTCGCCAACCGTCGCCAATCCGGTCGGCGCCGTCGGTCAACTCGCGGGCGCCATCAACAATCCCGTTCACGCCATGTACGCGACCAAACGCTACTGGCAGCTCGACGGCATCAGCGCCACTCAGTGGATGTACGGCTGGTCGAACAAGGTCATCGCCGACGCCCCGCATCCCGCGCACAACTGACGCAGATCCGACGTCGCGTCCGATCCGACGACAACACGGACCGGTACGCGGCGTCGGATCGTCGCGTTCACCTGTCCTGCCCGCGCCCCACTAGGTCATATGTCCCGTCGGGCCGTGTTTGGGTAGGGCCGTCGACCTGCATTACCGTTGGGCGGTCGGGCACACCCGCCCACCAGACCAACCGGTAACCGCAGTGATGCGTGAGGAGAAACAGGCGACGATGAGTGACCCCGGTGAACTGCGCAAGTTTCGGTTCGGAGCCGGCGGCGAGGGCAACAAGGACGAGGGCGGCGCCCGCAAGTTCGTGAAGCTGGCGCAGACCGCGGAAGAGTACGGCTACGACACGTTCGCGGTACCCGACCACCTGGGCAACCAGGTCGGCCCGCTCGCAGCCCTCGGAGCGCTCAGCCAGGCGACGAGCACCATCCGTCTCGGTACTTCAGTGCTCGCCAACGGGTTCCGTCATCCCGCGATCCTGGCCAAGGAGGCCAACACGATCGACGTGCTGAGCAAGGGGCGACTCGAGCTCGGCATCGGCGCAGGGTGGATGAAGGAAGAGTTCGACAAGGCGGGCATCGAGTTCGAGACGCCCGGCGTGCGTATCAGGAAGCTCGACGAATCGCTGACCATCCTGGACAAGCTGATGCGCGGCGAGACCGTCGATTTCGACGGCGAGTTCTATCAGATCCGCGGCCTCGAGGGCAGTCCACGCCCGCGGCAGGGACCCCGACCGCCGATCGCGGTCGGCGGTGGCGGACCGAAGATGCTCGCGCTTGCGGCCAAGCACGCCGACATCATCTCCGTCGCACCGGGCACGACCCCCGACGGCAAGATGAAGCTGTCGGACATGACGATCGAGAAGACGGCGGCACGCGTCGACCGCATCCGCGAGGTCGCGGGCGACCGCTTCGCCGACATCGAGCTCAACTGGACAATCGCCGTCATCGTCATCACCGACGACCGCGAGGCCACCGCCGAAATGGCACTCAAGGCGCTGGCGCAGGGTTACCCGCCGAACATCGCTCACGACACCGAGTTCACCGTCGACGATGTGCTGACGTCGCCCTATATCGCGATCGGCTCGTTCGAGGAGATCGCCGACCAGATCCGCGAGGTGCGTCGACGCACGACGATGTCGTACGTGGGCGTCTTCCCCACTCAGATGGACGCGTTTGCACCTGTACTTGCACAATTGAAGGGGGAGTAGGATTGTCGACGGCCCATTTCGGCTTCGTCGAAATGGGCTGAAGTGAATTCACCTGCGAATAACCCGGGATATGTCGGAATTTCGGCGTCATGAAGGTGCAATCCACCACACACCAAGAATTCGGGTGAGTAGCCGAGTGTGCGCTACCGTGTCACGCGTTATCTATGCGGACACGACGCCCGAAAGACGTGGTACCTGCGGGGAGTGCCACGACACCGCGCCGACGAGGCGCACGGACGTGGCGTCCCGCGAGGGGGCCACAGGAGTAATGGATGCTGAACACAGAATTTGAGCAGTTCCTCGATGAGAGCGGCAACCTGCATTTCAACGAGGACGCGACGCTGGTCGACTACGTCGAGCGGAACGTGCGCGATCAGGCTGACACGCTGGCGTACCGCTTCATCGACTACAGCCGCGAACGCGACGGGGAGGCGCAAGACCTGACCTGGGCGCAGTTCGGCAAGCGGCTGCGCGCGGTCGCCGCCCGGCTGCAGCAGGTCACCAAGCCCGGTGACCGTGTCGCGATTCTTGCTCCGCAATCGCTGGAGTACGTGATCGGCTTCTTCTCCGCGCTCTACGCGAGCAACATCGCCGTGCCGCTCTTCAGCCCCGACGAGCCCGGCCACACCGACCGTCTGACCGCAGTGCTCGCCGACTGCAAGCCGACGGCAATCCTCACCTCCACCAAGTCGGCCGAGGCCGTGCGCGACTTCTTCGCGGGAGTCCCCGCGAAGGAACGTCCCCGCGTGATCGCCGTCGACGCCGTCCCCGACTCGGTCGGATCGAGCTGGGTGGCCCCGGTCGCGGGCAAGGACCACAACCGCGACACCGTCGCATACCTCCAGTACACCTCCGGCTCCACCCGCGTGCCCGCAGGCGTCGAGATCACCTACGAGGCCGTCGCGGCCAACTGCCTGCAGATCTACGACTGCATCGAGATCGACCGCAACGCGCGCGGCGTCACGTGGCTGCCGATGTTCCACGACATGGGCCTGCTCACGGTGATCCTCCCCGCACTCGGCGGCCGCTACATCACGATCATGAGCCCGCAGGCATTCGTCCGCAGGCCGGGACGTTGGATCAAAGAACTCGCAGCGGCCAGCGACGGCGCCGAGACATACGCGGCAGCCCCGAACTTCGCCTACGAGCACGCCGCAGCACGCGGTCTGCCCAAGGACGGCGAGCACCTCGACCTGTCGAACGTGATCGGACTGATCAACGGCTCCGAGCCCGTCACCGTCAGCTCGATGAAGAAGTTCAACGACGCATTCGGTCCGTACGGACTGCCCAAGACCGCGATCAAGCCCTGCTACGGCATGGCCGAGGCCACGCTGTTCGTCTCTGCGACACAGCGCAACAACGAGGCCAAGGTCGTCTACGTCGACCGCGACGAACTCAACGCCGGACACATGAAGGTCGTCGACCAGCATGCACCCAACGCCGTTGCACAGGTGTCGTGTGGACAGGTCGCGTTGAGCCAGTGGGCCACCATCGTCGACGCCGCCGAATACGACGAAACCGGAAAGGCCGTCGAGAAAGCCGACGGCGAGGTCGGCGAGATTTGGCTGCACGGACTCAACATCGGCGCCGGCTACTGGAACAAGGCCGAGGAGAGCGACGCAACGTTCCACAACACCATCGACACACCGCTCGAACAGGGCAGCCACACCGACGGCGCACCCGCAGACGCCCAGTGGATGCGCACCGGCGACTACGGCGTCTGGCTCGACGGCGAGCTCTACATCACCGGCCGCGTCAAGGACCTCGTGATCGTCGACGGCCGTAACCACTACCCGCAGGACCTCGAGTTCAGCGCACAGGAAGCCAGCACCGCGCTGCGCCCAGGCTTCGTGGCCGCCTTCGCCGTCCCCGCCAATCAGCTGCCGAGCGTCGTCTTCGAGAACGCCGCCAGCGGACTGAAATTCGACGCCGACGACGCGTCGGAGCAGTTGGTGATCGTGGCCGAGCGCGGACCGGGCAAGAAGACCGATCCGCAGGAGATCGCCGACACCGTCCGCGCCGCAGTGGCCCAGCGCCACGGCGTCATGGCCCGCGACGTACTGCTCGTGCCCGCGGGTTCGATCCCGCGCACCAGCAGCGGCAAGATCGCCCGCCGCGCCACCAAGACCGCATATGTCGACGGCCGACTCCGCGGCGGATACAAGCAGGATGCGTTCCCAGACTCGGTGTGATTTGGGCGCACGGCGCCTGCGCTTTCAGCGCCGCTCTTCGTCGTCGGCGGCGTCGTCGCTTCGCTCCGATGCCGCCTCCTCCTGCATCGCGGCGCGCGCAGGCGCCCTGCGCCGGTCCTCGGCTTCGTCGCTCCGCTCCTCGCCTGCGGCGTCCACCGCTGGTCGAGCGTCCACCGCTGGTCGAGCTTGTCGAGACCACCTCGCCCACCGCTGGTCGAGCTTGTCGAGACCACCCGCCGGTCGAGTGCCCACCGCTGGTCGAGCTTGTCGAGACCACTTCTGCCCACAACCCGCGCAGCCCTGGCTGCGCCGCCAAGTAGTCTGGTGACCGATGTCTGAACTGAACAACGAGCCGAACATCGAGCCTGCGGCCGACCCCGAGACCCCCAACAGCGAGAGCACCGACGGCGAGACCGCCGGCGGACTGACGGTCTCGGAACTGCGCGACTGGCTGCGGGAGTGGGTCGCGACGTCGACCGGAATCTCCGCGGAGCAGATCTCCGACGACCGCCCGATGGAGGAGTTCGGCCTGTCGTCCCGCGATGCGGTGGCGCTCGCCGCCGACATCGAGGACAAGACCGGCGTCGTACTGACCGCGACGGTCGCCTACAACCACCCCACCATCGCGATGCTCGCCAAGCGCATCATCGAGGGCGACCCCGACGAGGGCCTCGACCTCGACGCCGAGACCTTCTGGATCCGCGAGCGCAACGCCGACGACGACATCGCGATCGTCGGCCTCTCGACACGCTTCCCCAAGGCCGGGCAGACCCCCGACTCCACCTGGGAAGCCCTGATCTCCGGCCGCGACGGCATCTCCGACCTTCCCGACGACCGCTGGGCCGAGTTCAAATCCGATCCGCGCCTCGCGAAGGTCATCGATGAGTCCAACGTCAAGGGTGGCTACCTCGACGACGTCAAGAGCTTCGACGCCGACTTCTTCCAGATGAGTCCGCGCGAGGTCGAGATGGTCGACCCGCAACAGCGACTCGCACTCGAACTGGCATGGGAGGCACTCGAAGACGCCCACATCCCGGCCAGCGACCTCAAGGGCGCGCCGGTCGGCGTCTTCATCGGCACGTCGACCAACGACTACCAACTCCTCGCGGCCATGGGCCTCGACGACGGCGCTCACGACACCGCCGCGTACGCGCTCACCGGAACGTCGACGTCGATCGTCGCCAACCGCGTCTCCTACTTCTTCGACTTCCACGGTCCGTCGGTCGCGATGGACACGGCGTGTTCGTCGTCGCTGGTCGCCGTGCATCAGGCCGTGCGCAGCCTGCGTTCGGGTGAATCCGACGTCGCGCTCGCCGGTGGCGTCAACATGATCATCACGCCCGCCGCGACACTCGGCTTCGACAGCATCGGCGCGCAGGCCAAGGACGGCCACATCAAGGCGTTCTCGGCCGACGCCGACGGCATGATCCGCGCCGAGGGCGGCGGACTCTTCGTCCTCAAGCGCATTGCCGACGCCCGACGCGACGGCGACACCGTGCTCGCGGTGGTCGCGGGTTCGGCGGTCAACTCCGACGGACGCTCCAACGGTCTGCCTGCTCCGAATCCCGAGGCCCAGGTCGAGGTGCTGCGCTCGGCGTACACCGACGCCGCTGTCGATCCGCGCGGCGTCGACTACATCGAAGCGCACGGAACCGGCACGGTGCTCGGCGATCCCATCGAAGCCGACGCCCTCGGGCGCGTCGTCGGGCGCGGTCGACAGGCCGATGCTCCGGCGCTCCTCGGTTCTGCCAAGACGAACTTCGGGCACATGGAGTCCGCCGCGGGCGCAGGCGCGCTCGCCAAGGTGGTTCTCGCGATGCAGCACAACAAGCTGCCTGCGTCGCTCAACTACTCCGGCCCCAACCCCTACATCCAGTTCGACGCCGGCCACCTGAAGGTTGTCGAGGAGCCGACGGATTGGCCGCGCTACTCGGGTCACGCCGTCGCGGGTGTGTCGGGCTTCGGCTTCGGCGGCACCAACGCGCACGTCGTCGTCCGCGAGGTGCTGCCGAGCGACCTGTCGGGCGTGGTCTCGACAAGCTCGACCAGCGGATCGTCCCCGCTGGTTGAGTCGTCCTCGCTGGTTGAGCCTGTCGAAACCGACGACGACGAGGACTTCCTCACCGACGCCGAGCGGGCCGTCCTGGCCGCGCAGGCGAAGAAGGACGACGCGCCCGCCGAGGTCGTCGAGGTCGATCCCGCCGACGGCTTCGCCCCGTGCGCGGTCGAGGGATCGGTTGTGCCGCTGGTGCTTTCGGGATTCCTGCCGTCGCGGCGTCGTAAGGCTGCCGCGGACCTGCTCGAGTGGCTCGAATCCGACGAGGGTGCGGCGACGCCCCTCGCCGACATCGGACGCGCGCTCGCGCACCGTAACCACGGCCGCTCGCGGTCGGTCGTCATGGCACGCACCCACGAAGACGCGGTCAAGGGTGTGCGCGCCGTCGCGGAGGGTAAAGCGAATCCGCTTGTGTACTCGGCTGATTCGCCCGACGCCGCAACGGCGGTCTGGCTGCTCTCGGGCTTCGGGTCGCAGCATCGCAAGATGGCCAAGCAGCTCTACCTCGAGAACCCGGTCTTCAAGAAGTACGTCGACCGCGTCGACGAGTACGTGCAGAACGAACTCGGATACTCCATCGCCGAGATGTTCGTCGACGACGAGCAGACCTACGGCATCGAGACCGCGCAGGTCGGTATCTACACGATCCAGGTCGCGCTTGCCGACCTCCTGCGTCACCACGGCGCCGAACCCGGTGTGCTGGTACCGCATTCGATGGGCGAGGCCTCGGCCGCGTACATCAGCGGGGGACTCTCACTCGAAGACGCCACGCGCGTCATCTGCCAGCGCTCGCGACTCATGGGCGAGGGCGAGGCGACGCTCACCGGCGACGACATCCGCCTGATGGCACTCGTCGAATACAGCGCAGACGACATCAATGACGTCCTCGTCGACTTCCCCGACCTCGAGATCTGCGTCTACGCGGCACCCACGCACACCGTCATCGGTGGTCCCGAGCCCCAGGTCGACGCGATCGTCGCGCGAGCCGAGGCCGAGGGCAAGCTGGGTCGCAAACTGCAGACCAAGGGCGCGAGCCACACGTCGCAGATGGATCCGCTGCTGGGCGAATTGTCCTACGAACTCACCGGAATCGAGCCGAAGCGTCTCGAGACCGGCTTCTACAGCTCGGTCGATCGCGAGGCCTTCTACCGTGCGGGACACGAGCCCGTGCACACCATCGACTACTTCCTCAAGGGGCTGCGCCACAGCGTGTGGTTCAGCCAGGCGATCTCTAAGTCGGTCGAGAATGGCCATCGGACCTTCCTCGAGCTCTCGCCGAACCCTGCGGTGCTGATTTCCGTTGCGGCAGTGACGTTCTCGGCTGGTCTGCACGACGCCGAGCTGATCGAGACGCTGCGTCGCAAGGAGGACGAGAGCTTCGGCGTCGTCAACGCCCTGATGAAGCTCTACGTCCACGGACATCCCGTCGACGTCGGATCACTTTTCGGCACAGGCGATTACGCCGACATCCCGCGAACCCGGTTCGACCGCAAGCCGTTCTGGCTCACTGCGCAGATCTCCAGTGGTGGTACGGCAGGGCGGATTCCCGGTTCGCACGTCGCGCTTCCGGATGGCCGCCACGCCTGGGAGGTCAACGCCGCTGCGGTGACCGATCCGCGCGAATTGGTTCGTGCCGCGGCCGCAGAGGTATTCGACGACGCCCGCGTCGGCGCCGCGGCTACGCACGGTGAGTTACCGAAGACGGGCACGTTGACCACCACGCTGAGTCCGCACCCCGGCGGTGCGTCGGTGACGGTGCACACCAAGCGGGACAAGAACTTCCACCTCCTGTTCGAAGCGGTCGTCACGGGCACGTCAGATGCTGCCGGTGGCATCGCGGAACCGGCCGACGGCGCTGCGACGTCCACCGCTGGCACAGCCGAGGGCGCCATCGACCCGGCGAAGGTCGGCTACACCGATACCTCGCTGACGGTCGACGACGAGGTCGTCGACGAAATCGGTAACAAGTGGGACCCGGAATCCGGTGAGTCCGTTGGTGATCGACTCGCGATCATCGTCGGTGAGTCGATGGGCTACGATCCCGAGGATCTACCGCGCGAGATTCCGCTGATCGAACTGGGACTCGACTCACTCATGGCGGTGCGCATCAAGAACCGCGTCGAGTACGAATTCGACATTCCGCAACTGCAACTGCAGGCGATGCGTCAGGCGAATCTGTCCGACGTCGAGAAGTTCGTTGCGTTCGCGGTGACTCACCGCGACCAACTCGACGACCTCGCAGGCAAGGCCGCAGGCGAAGGCGAACTCGACACCGCTGCGCTCAACTCCTACATCGACGAGCAGCTCGCGAAGGATGATCTCGACAAGCTCGATCAGCGGTCGGGGGTCGATCAGCAGGAAAAGGCCGATCAGCGGGGTGATCTCGACAAGCTCGATCAGCAGGGGGCGCTCGATCAGCAGGAAAAGGCCGATCAGCGGGATGATCTCGACAAGCTCGATCAGCAGTCGAGGCTCGATCAGCGGGATGAGGCCGACCAGCGGGCTACGACCCCTGCGGCAGCGCCGGATCTGACGAGCCAGCAGGCCGTCGCAGAGGCTGCGGGCTCCGATGTTCCGCCGCGAGATGCCGCAGAGCGCTTGACGTTCGGCGTGTATGCGGTCATCACTGGCAAGTCGGCGGGTGGCATCTTCAACAAGCTGCCCGTGCTCGAAGAGGACGTCGCGCAGAAGCTCACCGACAAGCTCAACGAGCGCACCGGTGGCGACATCGACGTCGAGGACATCCTCGATTCGGAGACGATCGAGGAGATGTCGGACTATGTCCGCAAGTTCCTCGACGCCGCGGCCGACACCGATGGCTTCATCCGCTACCTGCGGCTGGTGCCGGAAGGCAAGAAGTCGTACGACCCGAGCGCGGGAGATCCGGTGCCCGCCTTGCTGTTCCACCCCGCGGGTGGCAACACCTCGGCGTACGAGGCGCTCCTCAAGCGGCTCCCCGAAGATCAGCCGGTCATCGGTTTCGACCGAGTCGAGGGCACCATCGAGGAGCGCGTCGCGCAGTATCTGCCGCGATTGCGTGAGGTCCAACCGCACGGCCCGTACGTACTGATCGGGTGGTCGCTCGGCGGCGCACTCGCGTACGGCTGCGCCAAGGTCCTGCGCGACGAGGGCGAGGACGTCGCGTTCGTCGGACTGATCGACGTGGTCCGACCGCGCCACGACGTTCCCGACACCCCGGAGAACAAGCGGGCACGACTCGAACGCTGGAAAGACTTCGCGATTCGCAACTACGACCTCGACCCCGACGTCCCGATCCCGATGGACCGACTCGTCGACGCCGACGACGAGGGCCAGTTCGCGATCATCATGGAGATGGTCTCGATGTCGGGCACCAAGATCCCCGGCGGCATCATCGAGCACCAGCGCACGTCCTTCGTCGACAACCGCGCGCTGACCAACATCGCGCCGCAGCCCTACAGCAGCAAGGTGATCCTCTACCGCGCCGACAAGATGCACGACGGCGCAATCGAACTCGAGCCGCAGTGGGCGGAGATCGACGAGGATGGCCGATGGGGCGAGGTCGTCGACGACCTGGAGATCATCCACATCGGCGGCGATCACCTGTCGATCGTCGACGAGCCCTACATCGCCAAGATCGGCGCCGATCTGACGAAGCGTCTTGCAGCCGTGGAGGCGAAGGCCACCAACTAGGACGGCCATCGAGGCCAAGCGAGAAGCGAAATCGGTGCGCTGGCACCGACATCCGCTAGTACCGACATCGAGGAAGAAGATCACGTGACCGACACCACCGCAGCCAAACTCGCCGATCTCCGCGTCCGGTTGGAGCAGGCACGCGAACCCGGTGGCGAGAAGGCGATCGAGAAGCGCGAGCGCAAGGGGATCTGTTCTCCGCGTGAGCGTCTCGACATGCTGTTCGATCCGGGGACCTTCGTCGAGATCGGTGCGCTCGCCAAGATGCCCGGAGCAGCACACACGGGTTACGGCGACGGCGTCGTGACCGGTCACGGACTGGTGCACGGCCGTCCCGTCGCGGCCTTCAGCCACGACCAGACCGTTTTCGGCGGCACCGTCGGAGAGATGTTCGGCCGCAAGGTGTCTGCGCTCATGGAGTGGGCAGGCAAGATCGGTTGCCCGATGGTCGGCATCAACGATTCGGCCGGTGCACGCATCCAGGACGCCGTGACCTCGCTCGCCTGGTACGCCGAGATGGGTCGTCGAAACGATCTGCTCTCCGGTCTCTCGCCGCAGGTCTCGGTGATCCTCGGAAAGTGTGCGGGCGGCGCGGTGTACACGCCTGCGAACACCGACATCCTCGTCGCGGTCGAGGACAAGTCATACATGTTCGTCACCGGTCCCGACGTCATCAAACAGACCACCGGCGAAGAGATTTCGGCAGAAGACCTCGGTAGCGCGCACAACCAGGCGCGGTGGGGCAACATCCACCACATCGCGCCGGACGAGAAGCAGGCATTCGAGTGGGTGCGTGAGTACCTGCAGTACATGCCGTCGACCAGCTTCGAAGAGCCGCCGGTCGTCAATCCGGGGCTCGAGCCGGAGATCACCGAATCCGACTTGGCTCTCAACGATTTCATGCCCGACAGCGACAACGCCGCGTACGACATGCGCGACATCATCGTGAAACTGTTCGACGACGGCGCGTTCCACGAGGTCGGTGAGTTGTTCGCACCCAACATCCTCACCGGTTATGCGCGCGTCGACGGTCACAGCGTCGGCGTCGTCGCCAACCAGCCGAGCGTGATGGCCGGAACGCTCGACACCGACTCGTCGGAGAAGGCGACGCGGTTTGTGCGTATCTGCAACGCTTTCCGCATTCCGCTCGTGTTCCTCGTCGACACCCCGGGAATCCTGCCGGGACTCGTGGAAGAGCAGAAGGGCACCATTCGACGCTCCGGCAAGTTCCTGTTCGCCTACGTCGAAGCGGATGTCCCGAAGGTCACCGTCGTGCTGCGCAAAGCGTACGGCGGAGCGTACGCGGTGATGGGTTCCAAGCAGCTCGGCGCCGACCTCAACTTCGCGTGGCCGACGGCGAAAATCGCTGTGATGGGCGCGGAGTCGGCGGCAGCGGTCCTGACTCGTCGGCAGACCGAGGGGATGTCGGCGCACGACGCCGACAAGGTGCGACGCGACTTCATCGACTTCTACAACACGATGATGGCCACGCCCTACCTCGCTGCGGAGCGCGGCTACATCGATGCCGTCATCGAGCCTGCCCAGACACGACTGCAGCTCCGTAAAGCGTTGGCGCAGTTGCGCGACAAGCAGACGATGCGCACGCCGCGTAAGCATCTGCTGATGCCGATCTGAGTTCGCACGCTCAAGAAGTAGTGCGTCAGGTGAAGCGGGACAAGATCACTCGAATCGCCTGGGTCACGATCGTCCGATCGTAGCTCTGCACAAACATGAACTCGCGATGGCCGCTGGGGCGTGGTCCGTGTATCTCACGCGCGGAAAGCAGTGCGGCGAAGTGCATTCCGAGCACGGCGACGTTCCATTCGTTGACGAGTGCGTCGTCGGAACTCAGCGGCGCGTAATGGATGTTGCCCTCACTCATGGGCCGGATTCCCTCGCCGTACACGCCGACGAGCCCCACCTTCTCCGACATCGCGCGCCAGCGTTGCGACGTCGACGATGCGAAGTGGTGTCGATCCTGGAAGGTGCCGAGGACGACCGCGACGCTTGCCTCTGTCGCGGTCCGTTCGAGGTCTTTACTCATCTCGAGTAGCAGTCGCTGGTCGGCCGGACGCGGCGCACCCGACTTCGATGCGATGGCGTACGGGGTTTTCTCGTCGGTGGGAGGCGTCGTGCGGGCGGGCAGGGGCGGGAGTTGAGAAATCGCGCCGAGCACCCTGTCGTCGGCATCAGAGACGGGCGGGTGCAGCGCGCCCAGCCCGTATCGGGCGCCGAGGGTCTCTGCGATCCGCCGATCCGCCTCGGTGTCGACTCCCGTCGCGATGACGATCGCGCCCGTGCGCTCGATGTGTGCGGCGAGCGTGTGTGCCAGGTGGGCGGTCTCGGGTGTCGGAACCGGCGCGAGGATGTCGGGGTGCAACAACACGACGTCGGGTTCGATGAGCGTGAGCAACGTTGCCGTTCGACGATCCGCGGTGATGCCCTCGATCGCGATCAGTCGTCCATCTCGCCGGGCCTGTGCGACCTGAGCGAGCCGCGACTGCGGACGCCGCAGCACGCTGCGCGGTTCGATCAGCAACGCCAAGGTCTCGCCGGCCGAGTATGTGCGCTGCGGATCGTAGAGGTCGATGTCGACCGCGAGGAAGAGTGGAATAGCCGCCGAGACGCGCCGGGCCGGAGCGGCGTCGGCAAATGCGAATTTCCGGGAATCGAGAGCCGTGCGCTGCTCCATGAGCGTTGCGGTTCGACGAAGAGCGCGAGGTGAGTCGAAATTGGTGCCCTTGGGGCCGCTGAGCTCGAGACTCGCGCCGACGAGGTTGCCGCCTGACAGTTCGAAGACAGGGCTGAACTGGGGCCTCAACTCCATACCGTGGAAGATCGACGCCGCGTCCCCGCCCCTGGTACTGGTCAGACCCTGGCTCATCCCTCACGCTCTCTGACGGAGCGCCAATGTCACCCCGACGTTTACGGCGCGGTCGGACCGCGCTATTCGCTGTCGTGAAGTGCTGATGCGACGAGCACTCCGAGCGTGAGAGTAGCAAACACTGCGACGCTGGTAGCGGTGAGTGCGAGGGAATCGAAGAGGCTGTCGACCGTGATGCCGATCCACAGACAGCCGATGGAGAGTAGCGCAGCGATGAGGAGGGTGCTGTGTTCCTCGTGATTGTCCGGGGCCGGCACGGTCCCCAGGGTGGACGCGCGACCGGCTTGGGGGTCTTCATCGGAGGTGAAGGTGCGCGGGGCGTCGGTGTTGGGGCGGTCGGTGTCCAGGCGGTCGGTGTTGGGGCCGTCGATATCAGGTTGGAGTGCGGGGAAATCGCCGGTGTCTGCTCGCTCGTCGGTGCGCACGAACGGATCCAGAGTGGGATCAGGTTTGGTGCTTGCGAAATCTCGGTTCTCGAAGCTCCCGGTTTCCAGCTCGTTGATCTCGAAGTCGTCGTGCTCGCGCGGGGGAATGTCGTGTGCCGTGTTATCCAGGATGCTCATCGTCGCCCCAATCAGACAGCGTGGACGCAATGCGGTGGTCCACTACGGAAGCGGTTGGCAGAATTCGGTTCGCTGGACGAAACAAGCCTTTTCTGTTGCAGTTTCTCGCGTTTTCTTTCCGTACTCAACGGTAGGCCACAGGATTTGTTACGGGTTGCAAAACAATCGCTGTTAGTGGAAATGTGACCATTTCGGAATGGGATTGCGCGCGTGTCTCGGCTGGGAGGTTTCGAGGCAAGGTAAGGCTGAACTTGCTGGTACGCGCCCATATTCAGAGCATCGACAAGCGTTGTGCGGGTAGTTGCGGGTGACCGTCAAGTAACGGTATGGCCAACGAGGTGGCCGATTCCGTAAGTCACGGCCATTGCTATTGCGCCACCAATCACGACGCGAATCATCGGTCGCCAGGGTTTCGAGCCGCCGAGTATCGCCCCGAGGGCTCCGGTAATCGCCAGCGCGATCAGGACAACGACGAACGTCACCGGAATCCGAATCGATGCGGGCGGCGCGAGAATCGCGATCAACGGTAGCGCTGCGCCGCTCGTGAACGACACGGCCGACGAGATTGCTGCCTGCCAGGGGTTGGTGAGCTCGTGTGGGTCGAGTCCCAGTTCGGCCTCGACGTGTGCGGCGAATGCGTCGTGCTCGGTCAACTCACGCGCGACCTGGCACGCCGTCGAATGTGTGAGTCCCTTGGCCTCGTAAAGCCCGACCAACTCCTCGAACTCGGCTTCGGGTTGTTCGGCCAGTTCGCGCGCCTCTTTGTCGAGCAGTGCGCGTTCGGTGTCGCGCTGGGTGCTGACCGAGACGTATTCGCCCAGCGCCATCGACACCGCTCCCGCTGCCAGCCCCGCGATGCCCGCGGTGAAGATCG
This sequence comes from Gordonia sp. 852002-51296_SCH5728562-b, assembly GCF_001665475.1. Classification (NCBI taxonomy): domain Bacteria; kingdom Bacillati; phylum Actinomycetota; class Actinomycetes; order Mycobacteriales; family Gordoniaceae; genus Gordonia; species Gordonia sp. 852002-51296_SCH5728562-b. Next base: position 17,012 of record NZ_LZMI01000096.1, read on the forward strand.
GAGCTCGGTCGGTGGTCGCAGCGGCAACGCCGACGACGATGCCCGCCGTCGAGACGATGCCGTCGTTTGCCCCGAGCACGCCCGCCCGCAACCAGTTCAGCCGATTCGCGAGCGACCCCGCGTGTGGCTCGTCACCGTGGGCGTGGTCGTGCTCCGGCCGCGCGGCGCCTGCTGACCGCGCTGCGGGTTCCGCGTGCGTCGCGTGCGTTGCGGGTTCCGCGTGCGTTGCGTGCGTTGCGTTCTCCGGCTGCTCCGCGTTCCCCGGGTGTGCTGGTTGCTCTGCGTGCGAAGAATCGTCGATGCTCATGAGCACCAATGATGCGCGCTCACAGCGTGAGCGCAAGCAAGGTGAACATGCCCTCACCACGCTGAACGGCCCGACCCGAGCCGCAAATACACGTGTTTCTGACACCTGCACGCGAAGCTTTGCGCGCATCTGTCAGAAACACGTGTATTTGCGACGCCGCGCCGGCCCGCGCCCCGCCGACGCCGCGGCCGAGCGTGCGGTCAGTACCCGCTCGACCGAATGGGGCCGGGGTCCCAGAGTCCGGATCGGCGCGCGGTGCCGAGTTCGAGCTGTGCCGGGGGTGCGGGGTCGACCTCGGTGAAGCGTTGCAGTCCGCCCCAGTCGCGGCCCCAGTTGTTGCGCAGGTACGTGGGGATCAGGGTGGGGATGAGCGTGGCCTCGGTGATACCGAGCGGCCCGCCAGCGGTCCCCGACATCCAGGTCTGGCTGTTCTTCTGGGTGGCCTCGGCGTCGGGCATGATGCGCCAGCGCGGCACCTGCATCACTCCGTTGCGCACCTTCATCGGCTGCTGGCACGGGAAGACGAGTCCCGACACCCAGTCGATGAAGACGGGATCGGTCGTTCCGACGACGTCGTTGAGCGTCCGCAGGACCGGAACCCGCGGTGGGGTGACCGCAACCCATTCCGACGGTGCCCCGGACGTGTCACGCACGACGATCCGCGCGAGTGTCGCCTGTGCCGGTGCGTCGGCGAGTGGGAATCGGAGGTTGCGCCACGTCGGAGCCGTTCCGACGTCGAGTGGCGACATCGTTCCCAGGCGCTGCACCGTGCCGCCGGCCCCGACGCGTCCGAACTCGACGGTCACGTCCTGACCGTCGGTGCGCAGTCCATCGCCGTCGACGGCGTCGACCGAGCCCGCGACGGCGACCGTGAGCAGCGGCTTGTCGGCGCTTCGTTGCGGCACCTGGTACCAGCCGGTTGTCACCGATCCCGTTCCCGACGGCGCGCCGTAGGAGCCGAGTACCGGAGTGCTCGCCGGATTGAGTCCGAAGGGCAGCCGCACGGTGGAACCGTTGACGCCGCGCGCGCCCTGCCCACCCTCCGTGCCGCCCTGCGAGGCGTCGGTTGTCTGGTCGCGATCGTCGGAACCCGCGCCCGTCGGTGAAGAGTTCGTCGGCGCAGAACTCACCGCGCCCGACGACCCCGATGAGTCCGTGTCCTCCGTGGCGTCGACCGACAGCTTGTTCGCCACACCGTTCGGGGTGAACCCGGCAGCCGGAGAGCCCTGCCCCGCGCCTGCGAGGGCGTCGGAGATGCTCGGCGCGGGTCGGCCGTCGACGGCGGCAGGAGCGAGCATGCCTGCGTTGACGTCGGCCTCGACGAGGACGTCGTTGGCAAGGCCGCACTCGTTGCCGGTGAGGGCGCGTGCGTTGGAGTTCAGCCACGACCATGAATCCCGTTGCACGTAGGCGGCTTTCGCGAACGATGCCACCATGAACAGCACCATGCAGACCGAAATGACCGGCAGCGGAGAGAACTTCAGCCTGCTGTACCAGTGCTCGGAGTGTCCGGTTCGCGTCTGTTCGTCGGTGTAGTCGTCGCGCAGGTGGAACCACAGACCCGCCGCCGCAGTGAGCACCGCGGCGATCAGGAAGATCCACCACAGGCTCACGCCGCCGACCGACGGCTGTCTGTCCCACCACGGGATGCCGTAGCTGCCGACGAACCACCAACCGTTGGTGCCCGCGAACGAGATTCCGGTGACCGCGAGAACCGCCGCCGCGAAGAACGCACGGTTGCGGCGCGATCGCAGAATGGTCGGCGCCATCATCGCGCCCGCGGCGGCCGCGAGTCCGCCTGCGATTCCGGCGTAGACGCCGAAGTGATGAGTCCACTTGGTCGGAGTGAACGCGATGAAGAACATCGTGCCGAGCGTGACCGCGATCAGTCGCCAGATCGGTGCTCGCGCAACGCCGTTGGGATGCTGTTTGCGCAGCAGTCGCAGGAGCACGACGACAAGGCACAGGATCATGATCAGCACGCCGTAGCGACGCGCGAGCGTACCGTCGGCGGTGGGCAGGATGAGGTAGTAGTAGCGAATCGGCTCCTGCCACCACTCAAGTGTCGGGCCGACATCTGTGGCCACCTTGTTGCCCGCGATCAGCGGGGCCAGTGGCTGGTCGGCGAAGATCTCGTACAGCACAAGGGTTCCGGCCGCGAAGATCGGCGCGAGCATCGGGAGCAGTCCGTCGCGCCGACGTCGCGACACGATGGTGCGCACGATGGGACGGACACCCGCGAGCAGCGCGGCCACGGCCATGAGACCACCGGGAGCCAGCGCAAGGGTGAACGCCGCAACGGCGACGGCGACCGCATACGGCAGCAATCTGCGTGTGGCGATGGCACGTTCGACGCAGCACCACGTGAGGAGTGCGCCGACCGCTTCCGCAGGTTCGGGCCGCAGACCGTTGTTGTAGGGCAACCAGAGTGCGAGATAGACGAATGCTGCCGACCACACAGCCGGAGTGCTGGTGCGCACCGCTCGGCCCAGGCGCGGGATCACCTCGCGGGAGATCAGCCACCATCCGAGAAGTCCGAGCAGGAAGGCGGGCAGGCGCATCCACGGCGTGGCGAGACTGACGTGCGTCATCGCGGCGATCACCTGGAAGTGCCAGCCGAACGGGTCCTGTGGCACACCGAAATAGCGGAAGTAGTTGTCGGCGTAGCCCGCATCGCCGGTGATGCGTCCGACGATGAAGTTGTAGCCGTCGTCGGAGGTGTTGGCCCCCGCCAACCACCAGAACGCGAGTATGGCGAGCACCGCGAGATCGGGGCCGCGGATGGTGAACCAGCCTGCGGGTAGGAATCGCCTGTGGCCCCTGCCATCTCGCGAGTCGAGCACGCCGAGCGCGACAAGCGACAGCAGCGTCATGATGATGCCGATGATGATCGCGGCCAGTTTCAGTGGCGTCGGTGAACTCACGTATCTGGTGTCGATCGTGGCGTGCATCGACAGGCCGTCGCGCGATGCCGAGGCGGGAAGATCGGTGTAGACCCCGACGATCTGCGGGCGCATCTCGTGGTCGGGAGTCGAGTACGTCAACAGGCTTCCCGCACCAGCCGACGTCCCGTCGATCTTCGCGTTCACCCCGTGCTCGTCGGCGTGGAACAACACGGTGCACGACGAATTATCCTGCGCGGCTGCGCGTTCGGTCGAGAGGATCACGACGTCGCGATCGGTCACGGTGAGCGTCGACGCGTCGGCGCGGACGAATAGTCCGCGCGCACTGGCGTCCTGTCCGCCCGCGGGCGTCGTCGACATCAGGACGCCGCCCGACGCGGGCAGGTCACGGGCCAGTGAGCACGGAACCCGCAGATCCATGTCGACGGGAACGAACGAGACGAGTGGTGCGGCGACGTTGCCGACGCCCTCGCCCTGCGGCCACGACAGGGCCGCCGTCGACTGGGTGACCGGCAGCAGCGGAGTGGCAACTGCGAGAAGGACACCGAGCATTCCTGCCACGGCCGCGATGATCTGTGCCCGGCGGTAATTGCGCGGCGTCCGCGTGGTGGATTCGTCGCGGTCCGGGGTCTCGGTCGGAGTCTGTGGTGTCGGATCAGTTGTCATCGGACTGCGGCTCCACCCTGATCGAACCATCGTGTGACCAACCCCAGCGGGTGATCTGTGACGTCTGTAGCTGTGCTGACGGTGCGTCCGGGGTGAGCGGTGAAAGTCGTTCCAGCGCACCCCATTCCCGCGTCCAATCGTCCTTGAGATACGTCGGGACGGCCTGTGCGGCCGTCGTGGTCTCCGAGATGCCGAGAAGTCCGCCGTCGACTCCCGCCTGCCAGGTCTTCGATTGCGAGTTGGCGAAGGGGTAGTCGGGCAGGATGCGCCAGCGTGGGATCTCCGCCACCCCGTTGGTCACCCGCATCGGTTGCTGGCACGGGAAGTGCGCGGCGACCATGAAGTCGATCAGCGTGGGGGTCTGGGACCCGACGACCTGCTGAAGGGTCTGTAGGCGTGGTGCTCGCGGCGGTGTGATCCCGATGAACTGGTACTGCCCGAGGTTGTTGTCCAACAGCGACATTCGCATCGCCGACGTTCTCGGTGGCGCAGCACTCATGGGTACGCGCAGGTTGCGCCACGGCCGGTTGGAGATGACCGGCCCGGGATCGATCGGGAGGATGTCGGGTCCGATCTGGGTGAACGACCCGTCGGGTCCCCTGGTGCCGAACTGGACAACGAGTTTCTGCCCGAAGTTCGTGACCCCGAAGGTATCCACCGTCGAAATCGCACCCGCGGCCGAGACGACGAGCAGCGGGGTCGCGGCACGATCGGCGGGCAGGTCGTACCAGTCGGTGGTGAGTCGGGCCTCGCCCGCGTAGCCGTAGCTACCGAGGACCGGCGTCGTCGCGGGATCGAGTCCGTAGGGGAGTGCGACTGTCGACCCGTTGACGGTTTCGGGTCCGCGGCCACCCGTGGTGCCTGCGCCCAATCCGCCCGTGATCGAGAACGGTCGTGCGGGGCTTGCCGCCACGTTCATCTGGCCGGGGCGCTGACTGCCCGGCTCCGGCGAGAGATCGTCGGGGATGCCGTTGGGGGAGAATCCGACGGCAGCATCCGGTCCGCTTGTGGCTCCCGAGAGTGCCTGTGTCGCAGTCCGTCCGTCGGCGGGTCGAAGCATTCCGGTGTTGGGATCGGATTCGACGAGCACGTCGTCGGCCATGCCACAGTTGTTGCCGCGCAGCGTGTTCACGTTCTCGGCGAACACCGTGGTCGCGGGATAGCGCGATGCGACCGCTTTGGCGAACACCAGCAACTCCGCGATCACCATGAGGCCGGCGATCAGAGCGATGGGCGACGAGGCGAGGAAGAGTCGTCGACGATCGGCCCGCGACTCGCCGGGTCCGTCGGTCGTATGCGAAAGTCCCTTGTTCTCAACATAATCGAGTCGAAGGTGCTGCCACACCGCGATTCCGGCGGCGATCACGGCCAGGATCAGGAACAGCGTCGACACCGGTCTGCCCGCGATGATCGGGGCGCGGTCGAACCACGAGATGCCGTATTCGTAGGCGAATGGCCAGGCGTTGTAGCCGGCCATCGCGGCGGCGAGGGCGAAGAACAGTCCCGAGACGAAGACCGTCAGATTCCGTGCCGAGCGTGCGGCAGATTGCGCGACAGCCAGAGTCGCGATCGCTGCGATCGCGGCGGCGAGTCCCGCGAAGACGCCGAACTGGATCGTCCACTTCGTCGGGATGAAGGCGAACAGCACAAGGGTGACGCCGATGGCGCCGATCAGTCGCCACGTGGGACCGGCGTGGACACCGGCAATTCGCCCGCGCCGCAACATCACTGCGACTGTGACGACCAGTCCCGCCAACAGCAGCAGTACGGGGACACGGCGGGTGAGCGCTCCGTCGTCGGTGACGACGGAGATGAAGTAGTAGCGCAGATACTCCTGATACCAACCGATGACGGGTCCGACGACGTAGCGGACGCGGATCGCCTCGACCACCGTGGCGATCGTCTGGTCGCGGAACACGACGACCAACACGAGAAGTCCGGCGGCGATGGTGGGTGCGAGTAGGGGGAGCAGCCCGTCGGAGCGCCTGCGCACGAGCAGTACGTGCAGCAGTGCGCGGGACGAGGCAATCAGGATCGCGACGCCGATGATGCCCTGTGGCGCAAGGGCAAGCGTGAATGCCGCGAGGCCCGCCGCGATGGCTCCGGGAAACAGTTTGCGGGTCGCGAGTGCGTGTTCTGCCGCCCACCACGTGAGCAGCGAGCCCAGCACGATGATTCCCTCGGGACGCAGACCGGAGCAGAACGGCAGCCAGAAAGCGGTGAAGACCAGTGCTGCCGACCATTGCGCCCAGCCGCTTCGTCGAACAGCAGAACCCAGGCGTGGCAACAGGATTCGACTCAGCACAAACCACGAGGCGAGTCCCGCGATCAGTGCGGGGATGTGCATCCACAGGATCGACGGCGAGATCGACGACCAGTGCGCCAGGAACGAGTAGTACCAGTCGAATGGAGCCTCGGGGATGCCGTACCAGCGGTAGTAGTTGGCGAGATAACCGAACGACGACGCCGTGCGCCCCATATTCAGGATGTACCCGTCGTCGGGGCTGCCCGCGCCGAGGAACAACCAGATCACCAGCACCGCGGTGACCGTCAGGTCGGTGGCGCGGGGACGCAGGAGGCGCAGCCATCCGGTGCGGCGTCGAGGTCGGTGCCGGACGTCGTCGCTCATCCGGTCGAGCAGGAAGAGTGCGACGAGCGAGACGATCACCGCGAGCACCGCCAGCACCATCAGAACGAGCTTGAGCGTCGTCGGCGAACTCTCGTAGCGATTGTCGATGCGGATGTCGACCCGCATCCCCGCATCAGCGGCCGCCCGTGCCTGGTCGGGCGTCAGGTCGCTGAACACGCCGTCGATCTGAGGGCGCTTGTCGGGCTCGAGGGTTGTGGCGGCACCGAGGCCGACGAACTGTGCGCCGGGACCGTCCGGCGACGACCAGACGTGCAGTTCGCTACAGCGCCCCAGATCGGCTCTCGGCGCCGACGCCGCGACGGAGTTGCGGAAGGTCGCGGTCACGGTGTCGCCCGCGGTCACGTAGAGGGCAGAGGCCTTGGAGTCCTGCGCGGAGACTGCCATCGTCGACATGATGAGCGTCGACTTGCCCGCGGGTGCGTCGGCGAGCACGCGGCACGGGATGCGGACGTCCAGCGATTGCGAGGTCTGCGCGATCAGCGGCGCGGTGACCGACGACGTCGTCGACGCGAGTTGTTGACCCTGCGGCCAGGAGAACGATGCGTCGGTGCTGTGTACGGGCAGGAACCCGATCAGCAGACACAGCACAGCGCCCAGTAGGCCGGAGACCGTGGCGACCAGCCCGACGGTGCGACGCGAGCCGATCGTCGACTTCTCTGCCGGTGGCGAAGCATCGGACTCGGCTGGCGGGGCTGTCGCAGGCACGGTCACTGATGTTAGGCGATCACGTCCCACCGCCCGCCCGGTGCCGCGATCAGGGGTTGTGGGTCAGTGCCTGATCGGGGCGGGGCTCCACAATCCGCTGCGCGTTGCGGTGCCCGTGGTGATGGGTGCGCGGGTCGTCACGTCTCCGTAGGGCTGGTAGCGCTCGAGGGCGCCCCAGTCGCGGCCGATGTCACCCTGCAGATAGGTCGCGAGGGTCTCGGGCTGCTGCGACACCTCGAGCCACCCCAGCGGACCGCCACCGTAGGAGTCCTGCCACGCCGAGACGGCCGCGGCGAGGTCGGCGCCGGGCCTGATACGCCACTTCGGGATCTCAGCGACGCCGTAGTGGTGGGTGAACGGCCGCTGGCACGGGAAGACCAGCCCCGACGTCCAGTCGACGTGCACCGGGTCCTCACTGCCGACAACCTCTTGCAGTGTCTCCATGTGAGGCAGTCGCGGTGGGGTCACCACGATGAACCGATCGGCCGAGAGATTGTCGTCGTTGGCGACGATCCGCACCGCGGAGAGGTTGTCGGGAAGCGACGACGTGGTGATGCGGACGTTGCGCCACGACGGTTGCGGTCCCGGGTCGATCATCTCGGTCTCGCCGGTGGGCTTGAGGTCGGCGTCGCGGGTCGACGACCCGACGGGGTCGGTTGTGTACTCCAGCAGGAGGTTCGGGTTGTCGTAGCGTCCGGCGACCGAGAAGGTCAGCAGCGGCTGCTTCTTGTAGTCGGCGGGCAGTGCGTACCAGCCCGAGGTGAGGCGGGCGGGAACCTGATCGGTCGTCGAATAACTGCCCTCGACGGGTGTGCGTGCCGGGTCGAGCATGAACGGCAGACGTGCGTGGCTGCCGTTGACCCCGGCCGTCGAGAGCTCTCCACCGCCGGTTCCGCCACTGTTGGCGGTGAGGACGTCGTTGGTCGACGTCGCGTTGCCTGCGAGCACGCCCAGCGAGCCGGCGCTCGCCTGAGTGGTGAGGTCCTCGGGAACGCTGTTCGACGTGAATCCTGTTGTCGCAGGCCGGGATGCGTCGGGTTGGACGGTCGATGGGCCCGCGAGGGGGTCGGTCAGGGTCGGGTCGACGGGCGAGAGCATGTGGTCGTTGGGGTTGCGTTCCACCCACACCTTGTCGGCCATGCCGCACTGTTTGCCCGCGAGGGCCTCGATGTTCGAGCGTGGAACCGAGAACGACGACGACTGGTTGACCGCTGCGAATCCTGCCGTGACGAGTTCGAAGATCACCACGGCGGCTGCCACGTAAGCCAGCGGTGCGCCCGCGACGGAATCGATCGCCCTGCGGTACCAGCGTCGTCCGGTGTCGGTCTCACCGGGCGTGGTGTCCTGGGGCGTGGCGTCTTGGGGCGTCGTATCTCGGGGGTCGGTTCCGGTGAACGGCTCGCGGAAGTGGAACCACAGTGCGAGCAGCAACAGCAGCAGCGAGAGGTAGAGCAGTGCATTGCTCACCGAGAATCCCAAGCTGACCTGGCCGACGCCCCACGGCATACCCCACGCCGACGCGTAGTAGTACGAGTTGGGTGCCGTGAACGCCAAGCCCGCGATGAACAGCACGAGTGCTGCGAACAGGGTGCGGTTGCGCCGGGAATGCATGGCCTTGTTGCTCGCGGCGATGGCGGCGATGGCAGCCAAAGCCGCGGCAAGTCCGGCGAACACGCCGAAGTGGTGCGTCCATTTGGTCGGCGTAAACATCAGGAACACCAGCGACGCGAATGTGATGCCGACGATGCGTCGAGCAGGGCCGACGGCCGTTCCGGGGATGCGCGACTTGCGGATGAGCACCGCTGCCGAGACCACCATGCCGAGGATCATCGCGAGGACGGCGAAGCGTCGGGCGATCGAACCATCGGCCGAGAACGCGAACAGCGACGAGTACCGGTCGATCTCGTTGTACCAGTGTGCCGACGGCCCCAATGCGGTCTTCATCTTCGACGAGTCGGAGAACGCACGCAGCGTCAGGTTGGAGAAGACCACGAAGATGACGAACGTCCCGGAGGCGAGAACCGGTGCGAGCAGCGCTGCGTACGACCAGAATCCGCCGCCGATCGCGCGCGCACGTTTGATCAGGGCCAAGATGATCGGTCTCGCTCCCGCGATGAGCGCGGCAACCGCGAGCAGGCCTGTCGGACCCGCGGCGAGGCTGAACGCGCCGATCAGACACGCGATCGCGGCGGGGAGGATGCGTCCGGTCGCGATTGCGCGCTCGACCGAACACCAGGTCAGTAGCGCGCCGAGCGCGATGATCGGTTCCGGTCGCAGACCGTTGTCGAACGGGAACCACGATGCGAGGAAGACGAACGCGGCGGTCCAGCCGACGACGGGTCGGCTGATCGCGGCGCGGCCGAGTCGTGGCAGCACCTCGTGGCTGACGATCAACAACGACGCGATTCCGCACAGCAGGGCCGGTATGCGCACCCACGGGCTGGCGAGCGAGATATGGCTCATCAGGCCGAAGACCTCGTAATACCAGCCGAATGGCGCCTCCGGTGCACCGAACCAGCGGAAGTAGTTGGCCGTGTACTCACTGTTCTGCGCGACCCGCGACATCGTCAGCAGGTAGCCGTCGTCGGACGTGTTGGGTCCGATGAAGTGCCAGATGATCAGGGCGCCGATCACCACGTAGTCGCGGGCATTGAGTCGCCACCACTTCGCAGGGAAGATTCGACGATGCTTGCGGCCGTCCGTCGAATCGAGAACGGCAAGCGCCGACAACGACAACAGGGTGCACACGATACCGACGATCAGTACGAGCCATTTGAGGATCGTCGGGGCCGTCGAATAGCGCGAGTCGATGGTCACGTGTGCGCGCAGCCCGGGGAGTTCCGACGCCGCTCCGGACAGGTCGGTGAAGAGTCCGGTGACCTGTGGGCGCTGGTCGGAGCTATAGCTCTGCGATTCGCGGCCCTTGGTGGTCCCCATCAGCGCGGTACTGCCGGAGGCGGACTGGCCTGCTGGTGCCGTCATTCCGACGAACTCGGCGGTCACGGCGTCGGAGTCGGCGTGGACGACGATGTCACGGCATCCCTGCGAACGCATGTCGGCGAGCGTGGCCGACACCAGCGGCACGTTGCGCACGACGACTTCGATGCTCTGCTTGTCCGGCGAGTCGGCGGGGTTGCCGGTGCGGCGGATGAACAGACCGCGCTCAGCAGACTTCGCCGCCTGCTTGGGGGTCGTCGACAGCAAGACCGAATCGTCGGCGCCGAGCCGTTCGGCTGCCGAACACGGAACCGAGACGTCGAGGTCGATCGGGACGTACGAGATGAGTGGTGCCGAGACCGATCCGATCTCGCTGGATTCGACGCTGCCGGTGGAGGGCCAGTTGATCTCCGCCGTGGTCTGCTTGACCGGCATCAGCGGCGTGGCGAGCGCGAGGAATACTCCGAGCAGGCCGGTGACGATCGCGATGAGTTTCGCTCGTCTCACGGTCTGCGATTGCACAAGCAGTGATCCTAACGGCCGTGTGCGACGTCGCGAACTCTCGGTCACTCGTGCGTCTGACGCGCTCGTGGGTGTGGCGGTCTCGTGGGTGTCGGCGGTGGAGAGTATGGACGTGTGACCGGTCCCGGTGGATAGGCTTGCAAGCATGTCGACCGACGCCACGGGTACCGAACCGCTGCCGATCCTGCTGTTGAACGGGCCCAACCTGAACACACTCGGGATTCGACAGCCGCAGGTGTACGGTTCTGCGACGCTCGCCGACGTCGTCGAACTCGCCGAACGCACCGCCGGTGAACTCGGTTACGGCCTGCGGGCGGCGCAGACCAACCACGAGGGCGAGATGATCGACTGGCTGCACGAGGCGCGCGGCAACATCAGCGGGATCGTCATCAACCCGGCGGCGTGGACGCATACGTCGGTCGCGCTTGCCGACGCGCTCGTGATCCCCGACGTTCCGATCATGGAGGTGCACATCAGCAATGTGCACAAACGCGAGGAGTTCCGACACCACTCGTACGTGTCGCCGCTCGCCTCGGGGGTGATCATCGGCTACGGCATCCGCGGCTATGAGTTCGCGATTCGACGCCTCGTGGAGGTCCTGGGCTGATGGCCGATCTCGACGATCTCGGACGGACGGCGCTGGGTGTCGCGTGGGCGCGAGCTGTCGAGTCGTCGAGGGACGACGCACTGTTCGACGACCCGCTGGCCGAGGCGATCGCACGTATCCGGCCCCGCGGCTACGAATTCGGTGTACGCGAGGGCACCGACGGAAGCGGTTCGGACAAGATCCGAGCGATGTACGACTGGATCGTCGCGCGCACGGTGTTCCTCGACGAGGTGTTCGCCGATGCCGTCGGCGACGGCATCACGCAGTTCGTGATCCTCGGTTCGGGGCTGGACGGTCGGGGATGTCGGCTCGATTTCGGTTCGGGAGCAACGCTTTTCGAGGTCGAGAGGCCGTCCGTGGTCGAGGTCAAGGAGGATCTCGTCGCACAGTCGGGTCTTGCGCCGACCGTCGAACGTCGCGTGGTCGCTTCCGATCTGGCCGACGACTGGCTGCGTGCCCTGCAGGGCAAGGGTTTTCGGGCAGACCTACCGTCGGCGTGGCTCGCCGAGGGGTTGTTCGTGTACCTACCCGACGAGCTCGGTCTACGTGTCATCGAGGGCATCACCGCGGCATCCGAATCCGGCTCACGGATCGGGGTGACCGTGCGCCGCGCGGCGTCGTCGGTTGTCGACGATTCCTCTGCTCCTTCGGCTGCTGACCCGTTTGCTGATGTGCGGAAGTTGTGGCGCAGCGACGTCGACGTTGCGCAGCATCTCGACGCCGCCGGGTGGAACTGCGAGCTGTCAAAGACACGCGACGTGCTTGCCGCTCATGGACGTTCGCTGTCCGAGACCGCCGACGCGCAAGAGTCGGCGACGCTGCTGTCGGGTGTACGACGCCAACGCGGCCACGGGACGATCGACCGCTCCTGACGGATCGCTCAGCGCGCCGGGTTTATCGTGGCCGGGGTTATCGGGCCGGGGTTACCGAGTCAGGGCTTCTCGGGCCATCTCGGCGACGGGGCCGTCGAGGCGAGGTCCGTGTCCCGGGAAGAGCACTGTCGCGTCGAGGTCGGCGAACGATTCGACGCTGCGTCGGGTCGCGGCGTCGTCGTGATTGAAGAAGCGTGGAAGTAGTTGCGGCCCTTGGTGTCCGGAGAGTGGGTGGCCGCTGATCAGGGCGTCGCCCGAGACGAGTACCGCGCCGTCGGCGACGAGGAAGGCGCTGTGTCCATCGGTGTGGCCGTGAGCAATCACCGGCTGTGGTTGCCCGGGGAGGTTGAGGGCGCCGTCGGTCGAAAAGGGTTGTGCGGTGGCGATTCCGGCCCGGCTGAGTACGCCGAGAGGTGTGACCATCGCCAGCCATCGCCACGCGCGTGGCTGCCACGCGATCGCGGCGATGTCGAGTGGACCCGCCTGCTGCAGGACATCGCGGTGTGCGTGTGCCACTTCGGCGGGGTCGACGAATACCGGGAAGCCGAAGCGGTCCACCAGTTTCGCGAGTCCTCCGATGTGGTCGACGTGAGCGTGGGTGAGCAGTGCGGCTTTGATGTCGGTGGGGCGTGCGCCGATCGACTCGATCGAGGCCACCACGTCGTCGGCGTTGCCCGGATATCCGCCGTCGATCAGAGTGATGCCCGAATCGTCGCGCAGTAGAACCCAATTCACCCCGGCGGTGTGTACCAGGTACGTGGTCGACGACGCGGCGTCGACCGAGGTGATCTCGAAGGCGCTCACTTGCGCACCACCAGAACGAACGGTCCTACGTCGGTGACCTCGAAACGAGGGTCGTTGAAGAGGTTCGGGTCGAATGTCACCGTGTAGCGCTTGACGTTTGGATCGTTCGGGTAGACGTCTGCGGCGAGGCGCAGTGCGTAGCCGTCCGCGGAGTAGCGGAACAGGAAGACATTCGGCGGTGTCCAGGGCGCGGCGTCGAGTTGGCGGACGAGGTCGTCGGCCGACGATGCCTTGGACCAGGTTTCGATGGTTGCGGCTCGTTTGTCGAACTCCGCCAACGGGTTTGCGTAGTGCGAGGTGAGTCCTTGGAAGCCCCAGTACGGGTAGACCGAGAGGAACCCGTAGTCGGCTGTGAGCACGACGTTGTCGGTCGCCTGGCGTCCGGTCTTCTCGCCGATGAGCTTGTCGATCTGCGGGTAGTACGACTCGGCCCCGGGCGGACGCTTGTCGGCACGGTCTCCGTAGCCGTCGGTGTCGGTGTAGGCGGTCGTGATCTCGTTGGAGAGATAGGCTGGAATGCTCTGTGCCACAGCAATTGCCGCGAGAGCCGCGAGTACACCGACCACGACGCGCACGTCACCGAATCTGCCGACGGCCCAGTGGGCGACCTCGACGACGCCGAACACTCCCGCCGCCGCGAGCACCGCGACGAGGATCGGTTCGAGTCGGAAGCCGAGCAGCGTCGTACCGGCAGCAGTTGCCAGCATCGAGAGCAGACTCATCAGGTAGATGCCGACGACCGTGATGCCCAGTGCCGCGGCGATGGTGCGTTGGCGGAATCGGAGCAGAATCCAGACGAGGCCGATGAGGGTGATCGCGCCGACCAGGCTGAGGTGGAACATCGGCCACGGCAAGAACGAACCGCGTTCTGGCAGATAGTGTTCGGCGGTGCCGCCGCTCGCGGGCTCACTGCGCGCTCGGGCCAGGAGGTAGGGAGCCCACACGGTCAATGCGATGAGCCCGGCGATGACACCCATCACCACCAGCCGCCCGAGCACAGCCAGGACGACGCCGCGTCGGGTTTTCGACACTTCTTCGCGGGCCAGCGCCTTGTTGGAGGCGTTGACCCAGCCCTGAACGATGAGCGCCAATGCCATCAGGATCGCGACGCCCGCGAACAGCCCCGTGTAGAGCGTGTAGAAGGTTGCGCTCAGACCGAGGAAGAGGCCGGTTGCCACCACCGCTGCCCAACTTGTGCCGGAACGCAGTGAGGCTGTCGGACCGTCGACGTGACGCGAACGACCGCGCAGACCGTAGAGCATGGGGATCAGCATCGGCACGCCGATCATGATCAGCACCGCCGCGTACGGCTCGGGACCCGCGTACATCAACGTCACGACGGTGACGGCCAGCGCTGTCGCGATGCCGCGGTCGGCGCGCACCATGCGTGCCCAGAGCACCACTCCGATCGCCGAGGCGACCGCCATCGAGAGGATTGCCCACGGTTTGAACGCCTCCCAGCCGGGCAGACCCATCAACGACGCATAGCGGCCTCCGCCCCAGAACCATCCCGCCGGATAGTAGGGAGCCAGGTGCAGATAGGTCATGTCCGCCAGGTGTGGACTACTGGTGAGGCGGGTCAGGTATTCGGTGCGGAACTGCTGGTCGGCGGAGAGTCCGAAGAGGTAGAGGCGCGTCGCCCCGAGTGGCATGCCGAGCGTGACGGTGACCAGCCCGGAGATGCCCGCGGTCGACAGTAGGGTGACCAGCCACCGCGCTTTGCCATAGCGATACAGCAGTGCCGCGATCACCAGGATCGCCACGGCCACCACCTGGCCCGCCGTGGTCAGCGAGCGGGTGACGTTCGACGAGTTGAACGCCGGCCACTGCACCGTGTCGATGGCTTTGAGACCGACGAAGGCCACGACCGCCCCCACGACCACCGCGATGACCAGGTCGATCAGGGTGCGAACATGGCGATCGGCTCGACACTGAAGGGTCGCAGAAGCCTGTGGACTGGAGTCGTCGGTGGTCGGGCTCTGCGTTGACGTCACGCGTCTATTTCTAGCAGGGGCCGTACTGGCCCACGCCGGACGCCGCAGCGCGACGGCGTGTGGCCCCCGAGACGGTGTCTGGGGGCTGTCGCTCGTGCGGGAGTGGGGTCAGAAGGGCGGGTCGCCGGTGTCGGGGTCGTTGGCGAGCCGCCAGGCGCGGGTGTCGGCGCGGTGTTGTCCGATGCGCGCGCTATGAGCGGCGGCGAGCCGTCCGGGGATGCGTCGGTCTGGGTGATCGGGCTCGTCGAGGTCGGGGAAGAGGTCGCGACCGTTGTACGCGTTGCCGACGAAGTGGTAGCCGCCCGGGGACCGGAAGATGGCGCGGCCCATGGGGGTCTGATGGTCGCGCCAGCCGACTGCGAAGGTTTTGTGGCGGTGGTGGAAGCGGCACAGCGGGCGCAGGTTGGCGCGCTCGGTGAGTCCACCGGCTTTCGGATTGCCGTGGTTGAACGGCTTGGCATGGTCGACGTCGGCGCTGGCGACTTTGTTGGTGCAGCCGGGGAAGGTGCAGCAGAGTTCACCGGCCTTGACCAGAGCGGCGAGCTTCTTGGGTATCGGGTATCGGTGGACGGCGCGGGCGGATGCTTCGTGGTCGGGGTGGATGTAGTTGCGTTTGGCCTCGGTGAGTAGTGCGCGGGCGGTGTCGGCGTCGATGAGGCCGTGGCCGTCGAGGAAGGCGGGGTTGTTGTCGTGGCCGAGGAGGGTCGAGAGATTGACCACGATGTGGAACATCGGCCGCGGCGCGAGTGCAGCAGAGTCAGCAGGAGTTGGGGGCTGGTTCTGGGTGCCGTTCTCGGCGCGAGTGCGTACGGTGTGGCACTCCGGGCAGTCGCAGGGCAGGGTGGGCAATCCCTGTGCGAGGGCGGTGAGCGCGTCGGCGCGCTGTTGGGCGTGGGTGCGGGGGTCGTCGGGGTGGATGTTGACGATCATGTCTTCGAGGCGTGTATCGAGGATGGCTGCCGCGCTGGCGGGGAGTTGGCCGTCGATCTTCGATTGGCCGGGTTCGTCGCGGTGGGGGCGGATTCCGAGGTAGCGGCGGCTGGTGGCAGTCTCGCGGCGGCGGGCGGCGCCGTCGGGGTCGACGCATTCGATGGTGGCATCGATCATGGTGCGGAATCGGGTGAGCGACATGGGTTCCCGCGCTCCGATCGCTGCAGCGAGTGCGGTGTCGACGGCGTCGAGGTGGGCGTCGTCGACGTTGTCGGTGCGGGCGACGACGTCGTGGAAGCGGGGTAGGTCGATGCGGCCAGTGGCGAGAAACCGCGCGGTTTTGGGGAGTCGGTAGCGCAGGGCGGCACCGGTTTCGATCATCTTCTTGGCGTGGGCGGGCGTGAGACAGAGGGTGGCGCCAAGTTCGGCGATGGCTGTGGTCAGGCCGTCAGGGCCGAAGCGGGCCAGCGGGTTCTGGTTGTTCTGAGTCAGGAGTGCGGCGAGCTGTTCGGGGTCGGTACAGCCGTCGGGGACGGCGTGCTCGCCGGTTCCGATTTCAGCGTCGATGCGCTGGAGGTATTCGGCCTCGCGTTCTTCGTACAGCAGGATTGCGGCTTGCAGCATGCGATAGTCGGCGCACGCCTTGATCGCGTTGGTGTGGAAAAGCACCTCGACGAGTTCGCGTGAGTAGAGGCGTTCGTCGTCGGCGAGCTGGGTCAGCAAGGATTCGACGCCCGAGGTCTCCACGTCATCGGCGCGGCTGAGGGCGTCATCCGGGTCGGGGTCATCGTGAGCCATATCTAGAACATACATTCGAGGTCTGACAATTCTGTCCGCCCGCGATAGTTGCAGGTAGATCGGGTCTGATTCGCTCGGCGTGGCGGCGTGGCGGCGTGGCGGCGTGAGAGGCTGGTCTGATGTCTGTGACGCTGCGCTACATGGAAGCCCGGCTACTGCCCGCCTGGCTTGAGAGAAGTAAAGCCGGGTATACCAAGGACCTGATCAGGTCGGGTTATGCCCGCGACGACGCTCCGCGCCGCGCTGAGGAAAGCATGACTCGCTTGTTGCCCTCCGGTGCACCGGCCCCGGGGCACGCGATCTTCGACGTGGTCGGTGACGACCATGAACCCGTCGGCTACCTCTGGATCGGGCCGGATACCAGCGACGACGCCGGGGCTTGGTGGGTCTGGGACATCGAGATCGACGACGACAAGCGTGGGCGGGGTTTCGGCCGAACTGCCATGATCCTCGCCGGGGACTACGCCCGACAGCAGGGCGCTCACACCCTCGGCCTCAATGTCTTCGGGTTCAACGTCGCGGCGCGCAACCTGTACCAGTCGATCGGCTACGAGCCCACCGCGATCCAGATGCGCAAGCGACTCGATCAGGACTAGAGCAGCGTCGATCTCCAACCTTCCCACGAACGTTCGAGCTTGGTCATGCAGCTAGTGGCTGGCGATGCGGACGGCGTGGCGGATCGTGTCGACAACATCGATGCCGGGGATGGTCAGTTCGAGTGCGCCCGTTGACGACAGGACCGCTATCCCGTGTAGCGCGACCCACAGTGAGGCTGCGACTCTGTCGGGATCTGTTGTACGACCGCTCTTCTGAATGACGGACACCAGCCACTCGTACAGCGGGCGCGACGCGTTTCGAAGCTCGGCGCCCGACCCCTCGAGTAGGTCGTGACGGAAGATGAGCGTGAACATCGCAGGTCTGCGTCGCGCGAAGTCGACGTAGGCGATCCCGATCTCCACGAGGTCGTGGTCGGATGCCAGGTCTGCAGTTTTGAGTGCTTCAGCTAGATCGTGCAGGCCCACTTCGGCGATCCCTGCAAGCAGGCTCCGGTGCGTCGGAAACCAGCGTCGGGGCGCTCCGTGAGACACGCCGGCGCGCCTCGCGATCGCCCGCAATCCGACGTCGGCAGAGCCTGTCTCCTCCAATAGTTCGACGCCCGCGCGTACAAGTGCGGATCCGGTGTCTTCGACGGTCACGTAGACAGTGTCTCCTATCTCGTGTAGACACTGTCTATGCGCTTGTGGACAGCAGTGGTTTATCGCGTGTGTCGATACCTTGTCATCGGGCCGACGCTGTACGTGTTTGGGCGGCCGAAGGTCACGGGCCGCGAGCACATCCCACGATGCGGGCCGGTGATCTTGGCGGCCAACCACCTCGCCGTGCTGGACTCGTTCTATCTGACACTCGCTGCGAGGCGACATGTGACGTTTCTGGCTAAGCGCGAATACTTCGACAAGCCAGGGCTCTTCGGCCGGACGCAACGGCGGTTCTTTGCGGCAATGGGGCAAATCAGCGTCGACCGGCGTGGGGGTAGCGCGTCGTCGTCGTCGCTGCGAGCCGCGACGACGATCCTCACGCACGGAGGGGCGTGGGGCATTCATCCCGAGGGCACACGCTCGCCTGACGGTCGGCTCTATCGAGGCCGAACCGGCGCTGTTCGAGTCGCAATGGACACGGGCGCACCACTGATACCAGTCGCGATCACGGGAACGAGACCGGGATCTGCGGTGCGCTGGTGGCAGCAGCGGGTCTGTATTCACATTCTCGAGCCACTAGAACTCGATCCGTATCGCGTCGAAGGAGCGGCCGGCATCAGGGCGGCGACTGATGAGTTGATGCGCAGGATCTCGACGCAAACGGGGCAGTCATGCGTCAATACGTATGCGCGAGAGTGGAAGTCGCATGCCAAAGAGTCCGACGCGGCGTGATGGTTGCCAGCGTCGGGCCGTCGGCTCGGGGCCGCCCTGTGTAGAACTGCGCCAGGCCGGGGTGATGCTCAACCGCCCAGCGATCCGTATGACGTTCACCGCCGAAATCCGCTCAGGCTGTCATATGGATCTGTAGCGCTGCGCCAGGTCGGGGTCTTCTCGACGGCCAGCGATCTGTTTGACGTTTACCCTTGGAATCCGCCCGGACTGTCATCGGGTCGCCGGCCGGGGTCCGCGCCAGGCGGACGCGCACGCAGGCATCGGTACCGTGGACAGCAAAGCGCAAGGAGGCGTCTACCCGTATGCAGTCACCCGTCCGCGACTATCTGACCGAGGTCCTCGATTCGCTCGACGCCGAGCGCGGTGGAGCCGTCGCCGACTACATTCCTGACCTGGCCGAGGCCAACCCCGATTTGTTCGCCATCGCGATCACAACCGTCGACGGCCGCACGTACTCCGTCGGCGACGAGGACGTCGAGTTCTCCATCCAGTCGATCTCCAAGCCTCTCGCCTACGCGGCAGCCCTTGCCGACCGCGGATTCGATGCGGTGCTGGAGAAGGTGGGCGTCGAGCCGTCCGGTGAAGCCTTCAACGAGCTCTCCCTGGAGAGCGGTACCTGCCGGCCGCGCAACCCGATGATCAACGCGGGTGCGATCACCACCCATGGGCTGCTCGTCGACGACGATGCTGACGTCGAGTCCCGCGTCGAGCGGGCGCGCAGCTTCTTCTCCACACTCGCCGGACGTGAGCTCGCAGTCGATCAGGCTCTCCACAAGTCCGAAATGGACTCAGCCGACCGCAATCTCGCGATCGCGCACATGCTGCGCAACTACGGGATCGTCGCCGACGCGCCGCACGACATCGTCGACGGATACATCCAACAGTGCTCAATCATGGTGACCGCCAGCGATCTTGCTGTGATCGGAGCGTGTTTTGCCAACGGCGGCGTGCACCCCGTCTCCGGCGAGCGGGTGATGAGTCGACGCATCGCGCGTCAAGTGATGTCGGTGATGGCAGGCTGCGGCATGTACGACGGCGCGGGCGAGTGGCTGACCACCGTCGGCATTCCGGCGAAAAGCGGTGTGGCGGGCGGACTTCTCGGGACGCTGCCCGGCCAGTGCGGCATCGCGGTCTTCTCGCCGCGGCTCGACGAACACGGCAACAGCACGCGCGGTGTGTTGGCGTTCCGTCGGCTGTCAACCGACATGAACATGCACATGGTCGACGCCGAGCCCTACGGAACCACCGTGCTGCGCGATCCGAACCTCCGACGATTCGACGACCTTCGAACTGCAGGGAGTCATCCAGTTCAGTGGCGCAGAGTACGTCCTCGACAGTTTGGCCGCCGACGAAACAGGCACCCCCACTGTGGTTTTCGACGTCAGTCAGGTCAGCCACTTCGCTGACGTCGGGCGTCGGATGATCCTGGAGGGTATGCGTCGTGTCCGCGAGGACGGGCGCCGCGTCGTATTGATTGATCCCGACGACACTCTGCCCGATCCCGATCTGGGCGACGGAAGCTATCCGGACAGATCATGACTGGTGATGCGCGGCAAGCACGCGCGCGGATGAATCACACCGAGGACACGAATCGGCGAATGCTGCGCGCGCGTGATGCGATGGATTGCCGGTTCGCTGAACCCCTGGACCTCGGTGCGCTGGCGGCGATTGCGCACGTGTCGGAGTCGCACTTCAGCCGCGTGTTCAAGGCGACCTTCGGCGAGACGCCGCACCGCTACCTCCAACGACGACGGATCGAGCGAGCGTCGTCAATGCTGCGCGAGACGCAGCTGTCGATCAGTGACATCAGCACCGCAGTCGGGTTCAGCAGTTTCGCGACCTTCACCAGGACCTTCGGGCAGATCATGAGCGAGACACCCACCGCGCATCGCCGTCACGCCGGGGACCACGGTGCGCCAATCTGCGCGGTCAAGGCGCTACGCCGGCCGGCAGGAGCTCCTGTCGCCAAGAGAGCAGTTTTGGACAAGTGAGACCGAGGCAGCGCCGGTAGCGTTCCCGCCATGCCCAACACGATCATTCTGTCCCAGATATACGTACTCGACCACGACGAAGCCCTTGACTTCTACGTCGGCAACCTCGGCTTTGAGGTCCACTCCGACGTCGACATGGGTTTCATGCGATGGCTCACCATCAATCTGCCGTCCGACCCCGACCGCCAACTCATGTTGGAGATCCCCGGGCCACCGTCGTTGAGCCCGGAGACCGCAGCCCAGGTTCGCGACCTATTGACGAAAGGTGCTGGCGGTGGCTGGTTTTCGATGTCAACCGATGATGCCTATGCGACCGCAGACACACTTCGGGCCGGAGGCGTCGACTTCACCGATGAACCGACCGATCGTGACTACGGCATCGATTTCGGTATCCGCGACCCGTTCGGCAATCGAATCCGCATCGGACAGATGAAGTCTCGCCCCTGAGTCTCGCGAGCGTGGCTTCCGGTACGCCTAGACCGGCAGCTTGCGGAAGACCTTGCGCGGTATGTGGCGCAGCACGGTCATAATGAACCGGAAAGTGCCTGGCACCCAGACGATTTCCTTGTTGTCGTCGACAGCCTTGATGACGGCCTTCGCGACGACGTCCTTGTTGACGGTGAGCGGAGCTTCCTTGACGTTCGCCGACAGTCGGGTCCGCACCTGGCCGGGACGCACGACGAGAACGTGCACGCCGTCGTCGGCCAGCGCCTCGCCGAGGCCGAGGTAGAAGCCGTCGAGACCTGCCTTCGACGATCCGTACACAAAGTTGCTGCGTCGAACACGCTCGCCCGCAACCGAACTCATCGCGACGATCTGGGCGCGTCCCTGGTGCTTCATCTTGTCGCCGAGCAGCACCCCAACACTCACCGCGGCGGTGTAGTTGATGGTCACCTCGGTCACGGCCTTGCGCTGGTCCTGCCAGACCTCTTCGTCGTCGAACTGCACACCGGCAGCGACGATAGCGAGGTCGACATCGCCTCCGGCAAAAGCCTTCTCGATGGTCTCGGGGTGCGTCTCGGGCTTCGTCGCGTCGTAGTCGATGAGCTCGACCGACGTCGCACCCGCCTTGCGCATGGTGTCGGCTGCGGCGTCGGCGGTCGGATCACCGGGCACGACGGCGAGGATCACGCGGGCGGGTCCACGAACGAGGAACTCGCTGGCAATGGCGAGTCCGATCTCGGAACTGCCACCGAGGATCAGGATCGACTGCGGCGAATCGACGGCGTTGAACATTGGTTGGTGTCTCCTCGGGTGTTGGGAAGTAGTTGGTGGTCTGAACGGGCAACCGGATTCGGCCGCAACGCAATTCAGTACAAGCGAGCCGAGTTCACGTCAGTTGAGTTCGAGTCGACGGCCCATGTCGGACAGGAACACGCCGGTCGGGTCGATCTCGCGACGCTTGGCGATCCACTTGTCGATCTCCGGGTACATCTTGTGGAAGTGCTCGGCAGACGTCCGCGAATCCTTTGCGGTGTACAGCCTTCCGCCGATCTCCATGACCCGACGGTCCATGTCGTTGAGGAACTCCGCGAGCCCTGCACGCAGCGGGAAGTCGAGGCAGACGTTCCAGCCCTCGAACGGGAACGACAGCGGCGCTTTGGGATTGCCCTTACCGAACAGCTTGATCACGTTGAGGAAGCTGATGTGACCCGACGCCTGGATGTCGGTGATGATCTTCTTGAACTCGTCCTCGTTGCCCTTGGGCACGATGAACTGGTACTGCGTGAATCCACCACCCTTGCCGTACGCGACGGGGCGTCCGTAGGCGTTGTTCCAGTTCCCGATCAGATCGAGCGGGTGATAGAACTGCGGCAGACTCTCGATGACGTCGCGCTTGTTCGATCCGGCCCGGTAGTAGAGCTCGCCGATGAGTCCGAAGTCGAATTTGTTGTCGAGTCCACGCGGGAAGATATTCGGCAGCGTGATCAGCGGCTTCGGGTTGAACTTGAGCGGATCCTTCTTGAGCTTGTCAGGCAGTTCGTCGAACGTTGCCAGATTGCCGCGGCTGAACGAACCGCGACCGAGCTTCGGGGCGGCGCTCATCGTGTCGAACCAGCCGGACGCGTACTCGTAGCCGTCCTCGTAGTTGTCCTCGAGGTGCAGCGCGATGGTCTCGTCGAGGTTGTTGGTGGTGAAGGTGTCGGCCTTGAAGTAGGCCGTCTCGGTGCGCTTGAGCTTGATCTTCACGCGCAGCACGATGCCCGTCAGGCCGATGCCTGCCACCGTGCACCAGAACAGCGAGCCGTCGGGATCGTCGGGCGAGCCGTCGGGAGTCAGGGTGAGAATCCGGCCGTCGGCAACAAGGAGTTGCATCTCGGTGACGTGATCGCCGAACGCGCCCGTCGCGTGGTGGTTCTTGCCGTGGATGTCGTGCGCGATGGCGCCACCGACGGTCACCTGCCTCGTGCCGGGCATCACCGGCACCCAGAAGCCGCGGGGCACGACCACCTTCATCAGGTGATCGATCGAGAGGCCCGCGTCGACGTCGACGATGCCGGCCTCTTCGTCAAGAGAATAGATCCTGGTCAGCGGCGTCATGTCGATGGTCAGGCCACCGGAATTCTGCGCCGACTCGTTGTACGAGCGGCCGAGTCCGCGGGCGATGACCCCACGCTTGAGGTAATCGGGTTTGTCGGCGTTGTCGTCGGCAACCCGAGCCACCGCATCGGCGATGACCTCGGGGTATGGCGTCGACAGGACATGCCCGGTGATCGGGGTGGTACGTGACCATCCGGCCAGCGTGCGCGTGGTGATCGGCAGGAGCTCTTCAGTAGACATCGTTAGGGATCTTACCGCGACGGCAGATACGCCCGACGCAGCTTGTCAGCCTTCGAGCACCAACGCCGCCGCGTTGTGTCCGGGTATGCCACTGACACCACCGCCTCGACGCGCCGCCGCACCGGCGAGCAGTACGCGGGGGTGCCGCGTCTCGACACCCCACTGCCCGACGGTGTGCCGGTCCTGCGCCCACGGCCACTGCAGGCTCCGGTGGAAGATGTTGCCGCCGGGCAGCCCGAGTGCGGCCTCGAGATCCTGCGGCGTCTTGGCCTCGATACACGGATTGCCGTGGGCGTCGGTGCAGATGACGGACTGAATAGGTTCTGCGAGAACAGAATTCAGAGAGTTCAGAGTGGCTTCGACGGCCCTGCCGGTTGCCGACGGTGCGTCGAAGACCGCCGGAGGCATCTGGAGTCCGAACAGTGTCAGCGTGTTGCATCCGGCGAGCTCTGGTCCGAGGATTGACCTGTCGGACAGTGTGTGACAGTAGATTTCACACGGCGGGACGCTCGGGACCTTATCGATACTCGCCTGCTGCCACGCCGCGTGCAGCTGCCCGTACGACTCGTTGATGTGGAACGTCCCGGAGAACGCAGCGTCGGGAAGGACCGATCCATCACGAAGCGCCGGCAGCCGATCGAGCAGCATGTTGATCTTCAATTGTGCTCCGGCAGTGTCGGATTCGACGTCGAGCGGAACGTCGAGGCAGTCGTTGATCGACTGCGGCGCACACGCGACGTAGAGCATCGAGGCGCGGAGGGTGGTCTCGACTCGGCTGCTCGCTGCGCTCGCGGCCGGCTCGACCAGCGGGTGGGGGCTGCCCGCAGGCTGGACCAGCGGGTGGGGGCTGCCCGCAGGCTGGACCAGCGAGGAGGGGCCAGCCGTGGACCGCTCGACCAGCGGGGATGGGCCGCGCTCAACATGCGCGGAGCTGACGTACTCGACCGTGCCGTCGGCCGGGTCGATGCCGGTTATCCGCGCGCCGGTCACGATCCGGGCGCCTGCGGCGACGGCGGCTTCGTAGAGTGCGCCCGATACCGCACCCATGCCGCCGACCGGGACGTCCCAGTCGCCGGTGCCACCACCGATCAGGTGATAGAGGAAGCAGATGTTCTGGCGCAGTCGGGCGTCGTGGAGGTCGGCAAAGGTGCCGATCAGCGCGTCGGTGGCGACGACGCCGCGCACCAGGTCGTCGGCAAAATAGCGCTCGATGAGCTCGCCGAGTGGACGTTCGGTGAGCAGCTCCCAGATCTCGGCGAGCGACGTGTCGAGGCCGGCGGAGCTCGACGCACCGATCACCAGATCGCGCAGTTCGTCGCGGCTGCGCAGCGGCTCGATCAGCGTCGGGAAGACGCGACGTGCGATTTCACCCATCCGGCCGTAAAACCATTGCCACGACGCGAACTCCGTGTCATCGCCGGTGATGCGTCGAAACGATTCGGCGGTCGCAGACTCGTCCGCATTGTCGACGAGCAGGCCGCGAGTGGGGTCGGTGGGCAGCGGCGTGTACGACGAGTAGCGGCGTCGAATCAGCGAAATGTCCAGGTCCAGGTCGGTGATGATCTCGCGCGGCAGCAGCGACACCAGGTACGAGTAACGCGAAAGATGTGCGGGCACACCGGGAAACGGCGTCGCGGAGACGGTGGCACCGCCGACGTGGTCTGCACGCTCGAGCACCAGCACTCGACGTCCCGCACGCGCGAGGTACGCGGCAGCCGTCAGTCCGTTGTGACCCGCACCGATGATGATGTCGTCGAAGCGTTCCATGCATCGAGCATGACCACCGTCGTGACGTGTTGTCGAGGGTCGAGGTACCCGACCGGTCGCTACGCGGTGTCGGGTCGGGCACTTCGGATACGTCATGGTCACGATGCGCCAACGACGGGGGTTGTTCACCGGGCACGATCGGTCGTCGCGACCATATCCTTGTGAGCGTGGACATCCCTTCGGTCGAACTCTCGTCAGGATTCCGGTTACCTCTCGTCGGCCTCGGAACCTACGACATGCTCGGCATGCCCTGCGTCGACGCCGTGTCGGACGCGCTCAGGTCCGGATATCGCCTGCTCGACACCGCGTCGAGGTACTCCAACGAACTCAGCGTCGGGATGGGATTACGCGAATCCGGCATCGCTCGCGACGAGGTCGCCGTGCAGACCAAGCTCGGCGGTGGCGACCAGGGATTCGACGAGCCGATCAACGCGGCCAAGGAAAGCGCTCGACGGCTCGGCGTCGCACACATCGACATCTATCTGATTCATTGGCCGTGTCCGAGCCTCGGTCGAACCGTCGACTCCTGGAAGGCGCTGCTGACCCTCGCCGACGAGGGCTTCATCACCGTGCCGGGGGTCTCGAACTTCAAGGCACACCAACTGCAGATGCTCTACGACGAAACCGGCGTCTGGCCACAGGTCAACCAGATCCAGTGCTCGCCTGCACTCGCGCGAGATGAGTTGCGCGAGTTCATGTCCGAGCGTGGGATCGTCGCGCAGGCGTGGCATCCGACCGGCCGCAAGGAAGGCATGCTCGGCGACGCCGTGATCATCAGGCTCGCGCGCAAGTACGGCAAGTCGCCGACGCAGATCGCGTTGCGCTGGTCGGTGCAGCAGGGCATCTCGGTGGTCCCCAAGTCGTCGCATCACGGGCGGCAACTCGAGAACGCCGACCTCTTCGACTTCTCGTTCGACGACGCCGACCTCGCAGAACTCGCAACACTCGACCGTGGTGAGAAGGCGGCCCGCGACTCCGACGTCGAAGAGGAGTTCTGAAACAGCGCCCGCCCGGCACCGTCTAGGGTGGCAGGGTGCAAGACGCAACCTCCGACGACGGGCACGACCACAAGTCGCGGCACGAAGACTTCAAGACGCGCCACGCCCCGACTCCGATCGAAGTGCCGGTCGACGATGCGGAGGCCTCGACCGACGTTCCGCTGACGACACAGATCCTGCGGTTCGTCATCAGCGGCGTGATCTCCGGCATCCTCGACTTCGGACTGACCACGATCCTGCAGTTCGGTTTCGGGTTGCCGCCCGTGGTGTCGAAGGCCGTCGGCTTCATCTGCGGCACCACCTGCGCGTACATCATCAACCGGCGCTGGACGTTCCGTGCGTCGCCGAGTACGGCTCGCTTCATCGCCGTCGCACTGCTCTACTGCTGCACGTTCTTCGTCAACGTCGGCATCTACACCTGGCTGGCCCACGTGTGGGAGCACACGTTCCTCAACAGCCTCATCGCGTATGTGATCGCACAGGGCACTGCGACGGTCATCAACTTCGTGGTGCAGCGCACCGTCATCTTCCGAGTCACGTAGTCGTGCCGACCGCGGTTGTCGTCGGCGCAGGCCCGAACGGGTTGTCGGCAGCGGTCCGACTCGCGCAGGCGGGTCTTGACGTCACAGTCCTCGAGGGTGCCGACACGATCGGCGGCGGCACGCGGTCGGGCCCATTCGACGACGAGTTTCCCGAGGTCATCGTCGACCATTGCTCCGCGTTCCATCCGCTGGGGACGTCGTCGCCCTATCTGCGCACCCTGCCTCTCGACGAGCACGGATTGCGCTGGTCGTGGCCCGACATCGACTGCGCGCACCCGCGCGACGACGGCACTGCGGCGCTTCTCTTCCGCGACATCGAGCGCACCGCGGCCGGATTCGCCGACGCGGGTTTCCCCGGGGCGGGCGACCGGTGGCTCGCGCTCCTCGGCAAGGTGTCGACGCACTTCCCCGAGGTCGCCGACGACGTGCTCTCGCCGATGCTGGCGCTGCCGCATCACCCGCTGCTGCTGGCGCGTTTCGGGTTGCCCGCGCTGATGCCTGCGACGGCCCTTGCCAGCTTCCTCGGTCCGCACGCGGGCGCTCTGTTCACCGGCATGTCCGCGCACGGTTTCACCCGACTCGACGTCCCCGGAAGCTCGGCTGCCGGACTCATGCTGACCGCGGCGGGCCATCACGGCGGCTGGCCGGTGGCTGTCGGCGGGTCGTCGACGATCACGACCGCGCTCGCCGGACTCCTGCGCTCGCTGGGCGGCACGATCGAGACCGGACACACCGTCTCCGACCTCGCGCAGATCCCCGCCGACATCGTGATTCTCGACGTCACGCCGCGCGCGGCCGCCGACATCCTCGGTGCGCGCCAACCCAGCCGCATCGCTCGGTCATATCGGCGCTGGCGACGCGGCCCGGCGGCGTTCAAGGTCGACTATGTGATCGACGACGAGGTCGGGTGGACGGCGCGCGACTGCGCTCGTGCGGGCACGGTGCACCTCGGCGGCGAGGCGTCGGAGATCGCGAAGGCCGAAGCCGACGTCGCCGCGGGACGGATGCCTCGTCGACCCTTTACTCTCGTCGGGCAGCAGTGGGTCGCCGACGAGAGTCGAGCGTCGGGAAGTCTCAAGCCGCTGTGGGCTTATGCCCATGTGCCGCAAGGGTATTCGGTTGACGCGACAGAGTATGTGACCGCACAGATCGAGCGCTTCGCGCCGGGATTTCGGAGCAGGATCGTCGCGGTTCGTGCGACTTCGCCCGCAGAGCTGGAACGGGCGAATCCCAACTATCCCGGCGGCGACATCGGCGGTGGACGCAACGACCTGGTTCATCTCGTCGTACGGCCGCGACTCACCGCATCGCCGTACTCGACGGGAGTCGACGGCGTGTACCTGTGCTCGGCCGCGACACCTCCCGGGGGAGGTGTGCACGGGATGTGCGGCTTCGGTGCCGCTGAGGCCTCGCTGGCCGCGCTCCGCTGAGAACGTCACGGTAGCCGTCGGTCGCGCGAACGACATGTAACGCGTGTGTCTGGGCGCCCGACAGAATTGATACACGAGTTCAGTCGGGATCGTCAGCCCGATTCGACCGAATGCGTTGCGGCAGCACCCACTTGTGGAGCAGTGGCGCTCGGGTGTCAGTGACAGGGTGTTCACAGGGTGTGGGCTACTGTGGCCGTCGGGGCCGACACGTGTGGCGCGAGAGCCCCCGAAGAGATGAATGGGATGCAATGTCGACAGCAGCACAGCCGACCACGACCGATACTCCGCACACGGACCCGTCTGATTTGCGCGAGATGACCAATTCGTCGTCGGACCGTCTACTCGTCCAACGCACGCTGTTCACCGGTCCGGAAACCCGGATCGAGCCGGGAATGTACGCCGACACCGACCTCTCCCGGGTGAGGCTCGATCGCCGCCGAGCTCATCTCGGACCGGGGGCACGACTGTCGGCGAACACCTACTTCGGACGTTTCCCCGCCGCCTTCTGGCAGAGCTACACCCGCGTGCGCTCAGTTCGCCTAGAGTTCGACCACGATTGCGCCCCCGGTACGACGCTGCGGATCGACATCCGCGCGTCCGACATCAGCGGTCGCGAACGCCCGGTGCAGACCGCGGAGGTCTCCGGACAGGGACACGTGAGCTTCGACCTCGACGTCAAGCGCTTCCTCGACGGCGGCGCACTCTGGTTCGAGTTGACCGCCATCGACGGTCCGGCCAGCATCTCCGACGTCGAGTGGAGTGTGGACTCGCGGGTCCGGGACCGGCCCGTGTCGGTCGTCATGTGCACGCACAACCGCCCGGTCGACGCCGTGGCGACCGTGCTGGCGCTCGCATCCGATCCCGTCGTGCTCGAGCGTGTCGCCGCGGTGTACGTCGTCGACCAGGGCACCGACCGCGTCGCAGACCAGGCACGGTTCAGCGAGGTCACCGCTGTACTCGGCGACCGCCTGCACTACATCACCCAGCCCAACCTCGGCGGCGCGGGAGGATTCAACCGCGGCATCCACGAGGTCACCAAGGACGGCAACCACGACACCGACATCGTCGTGATGGACGACGACATCACGTGCGAGCCTGAGTCCGTTCTCCGGTTGACCTCGTTCGCCAACAGCACGGCGCGGCCGATGCTCGTCGGCTCGCAGATGTTGCTGGCGTCGGAGACCTACCGGGTGCACATGACCGGCGAGTGGGAAGCGCTCGACGAGCTCAAGGCCGGACGTCCGGGCGCGTATGGCAAGCAGGGACTCAACGCGCTCGAGAAACAACAGGACGCGCGCACCGACGCCGGATGGAACGGGTGGTGGTCGTGTCTGCTCCCGGTCGAGGCCGTCTATGCGGCGGGACTCTCGCTGCCGCTGTTCTTCCAGTGGGACGACATCGAATTCGGTATCCGCGCGCGCCGCAACGGTTTTCCGACGGTCACGCTGCCCAACGCGGGCGTCTGGCACGCCGACTTCCACCTCAAGGACTACGACGACTGGTCGCGCTACTTCAGTTGGCGTAACGCCCTCATCGTCGCAGCGATCCACGGACCGTTCGACCCGAAGCACCTGGTGGCCGTCATCGCCAAGGAGATCGGCGCGCACATCGTATCCATGCGCTATGGCCTTGCCGCGACTTTCCTTCTCGCCGTTCGTGATTTCCTGCGCGGACCGTCGATCCTCGACGACGGCGGAATGTCGAAGCTGGCGGAACTGAAGGAGCTGCGCGCGCAGTATCCGGACACGGTCATCCGTGACAGTGCCGACGTACTCGTCGACGCCGATCCCAACACGAGGATCTCACGCCGCGGACCGCTGCCCGACGAGGACAAAGAGACCCGCGTGCTGGTCAAACGCGCTGTGCAGCAATGGCTCGGCAGGGTGTCGCCGGCGCCCGTGTCCATCTCAGCCGACGACGGACGCTGGTGGCACGTCGGGCTCTTCTCGTCGGCCATCGTCACCGACTCGTCGCAGACTGGTGTCCGAGTCAGACGGCGCGACAAGCAGGTCGCGGCTCGGCTCGGACGTGAACTCGCACAGTTGTGCCTCGAACTGCGTCGTGACGGACTCGACGTCGCCGAGGAGTGGCGAGGAGCCATGCCCGAACTGACGAGTCGCGAGAACTGGACGAGATTGTTTGACGGCGACTGAACGACTCCGGTCCGCCCGACCCGCACTGGTGGTCGGGATCTTTGGAGTGGTGTTGTGCGCCTTCGGTTCCTGGCGCCCATCGCTCTGGTATGACGAGGCCGCAACGGTGTCGGCGGTGCACCGTCCACTGTCGGCGATGTGGGACCTACTCGCTCTGACCGACGCCGTGCACGCGCTGTACTACCTGTGCATGCATGTGTGGACCAAGGTGTTTGGGCTGTCGGAGTTCTCGCTGAGGTTCCCGTCTGCATTGGCGATCGGCATCGCCGCGGGTCTGCTCGTCGTTCTCGCTGCGCGACTGTGGGATACGCGTTTCGGCGTCATCGCGGGCCTCGTGCTCCTCTGTCTGCCGCGCACGACCTGGGCGGGCTCTGAGGCCCGATCCTATGCTGGCACAATCGCCCTGGCGATCGCCATGACGCTTGTCTTGCTGATTGCGCTCGACGTCGACGACGGTGCCACTCGGCGTCGACGCTGGGGGTGGTGGGTGGCCTACGCCGCGGTCTGCGTTGTCGGCGTGGTCTGGTTCTTTTTCACCATCTCGCTGCTCTCCGCGCACCTGCTGATCGTGCTCGTGCGGAGTCGGGGGCGAGATAGGCTCCAGATACGCCGGACGACAGTCGCTTTCGTCATCTCCGCGATCGTCGTGTGCGCGGTCGTTGCACCATTTGCGCGCATCGTCATCTCGCAACGTGGGCAGATCTCGTGGGTAGAGCAAATGTCGCCACGGACGCTCGGCAACTATGCCCGATTCGAGTTCTTCGACGGCGCAACCATTTTCCTCATTGTTGGCGCTCTCGTAGTCGCGGTAGGACTCGCCGCTGCGGTACTCGGTGCCGGCGGCCGGTGGTCGATCCCGGTCATCGGAATGCTGTGGGTCTTCGTGCCCGCGGCACTCGTGTTCGTCTTCTCGTGGTTGGTCGACGCTGTCTACACACCCCGCTATCTGATCTTTACAGCAGGTGGACTCGCGCTGATCCTGGCGTGGGCGGTGCGCCAGATCGCACGCGACCGTGTGTGGGTGGCAGCGCTTCTCGTCGTGGTTCTGGCCGCGGCCGCGACGCCGTCGTACCTCGCCGACCGCAGCGCGTACGGCCGACTCGGCGGCACCGACTTCTCCGAGGCCGCAGACTTCATCGGCGCCAACGCACACCCCGGCGACTGCGTCGCCTTCTCCACCGCGCCGACGTGGAGTCCGGTCTCGCAGCGAGTCGTCTTGCGCGCCAAGCCCGCCGACTTCGCAGGACTCCGCGACGTCGGCCCCTCGATAGATGCGGTCCGGGCCGACTCGCTGTGGGACGGCGACAAACCCGTCACCGCCTATCGACGGTTTGCCGAACAGTGCCAGGTGATGTGGGTGATCACCGACAAGGACCGTGACCACGGCTACGTCGTCTACCCCGGCGCCACCGCCTACTGGCTGTTCTCACCTAACCACTTCACATCGACGTTGCTCTACCAACAACTTTCGGCCGCCGGACTGCACGTCGTGCGCCAGGTGCCGTTCAACAACTCGCAGGTCGTCGAGATGCGACGCTGACGTCGAGCGCACGCTCTGGAGTGCCAACTGTGTGCTCGAGGGCGTCGACTGGGCGTCGCGTCGCGTCGAGTGTGCGTCAGCCGTTCACCTTGGCGATGACGTTCTCGGCGTAGGCGTTCAGATGATCGATCTTGGTCGCAAGTGGCTCGGTGTCGTCACCCATCACGTACGGCAGGCGGAAGCCGACGATCACGTCGGTGATTCCCTTGTCCTCCAACCTCTTACATCCGTCGACCGTATAGGCGTCGAGTGAGATGACGTGGATCTCGAAGGGGTCGTTGAGTTTTCCCTCCGCTTTACGGATGTCGGTGATCTTGTCGAGCAGGGCGTCGAGCTCCTCCGCGGGGCCGCCTCCGTGCATCCATCCGTCGCCTCTGATGACGGCTCGACGCAGCGCGGCGTCGGCGTGACCTCCGACGAGGAGTGGAATCGGCTCGGTGGGTGCGGGAGTCATCTTGATGCGTGGGATGTCGTAGAACTCGCCGTGGAATTCGAAGTACTCACCCGACGTCAGACCGCGGAAGATGTCCATGCATTCGTCCATGCGCTTGCCGCGGCGGGCGAAGTCGACGCCCATGAATTCGTAGTCCTCCGGCCACGGACTGGTGCCGACGCCGAGCGCGAGGCGGTTGTTGGTCAGGTACGCAACGGAACTCGCCTGCTTGGCCACCAGCGCGGGCGGCCGCACTGGCAGTTTGAGAACGAACGGCGTGAAGCGGATCGTCGAGGTAACTGCGCCGAGGGCAGCGGCCTCGATGAACGTCTCGATGAACGCCTTGCCGTCGAGGAACTCGCGATTGCCGTCCGGGGTGTACGGATAGGTGGCGTCGGACTCCTCCGGATACGCGAGCGAGTCGGGAATGGTGAACCCCGCGTACCCCGCCTTCTCGGCCGCCTGGGCGAGTGGTGCGTAGAAGCTCGGATCTGTCATCGCCTCGGCGAAGGTGAACCGCATGTGTCTCCCCTGTGGATCGGTGTCTGATCACACAGTAGAACACGTTCTAGTTCCGGCGAGGGCGGTCGGCGAATTGCGCCCAGTCGACGCGACGGAGCGCCCAGTCGGCACGCTGAAGCGCCCACTCGACACGCTGAAGCGCCCAGTCGACGTCAGTCTGGCCGCACGAACCGCTCGCGTCGGCCGAGCTGCTGCAACCGGAACCACTCGCGGAAGCCCGCGACGTCGCGCTGCTGCACCAGGAAGTACCAGCCGAATCGCGCGTACTCCTGCGGCAGCAGTTTGCGCATGCCGGGCTGGTTCATCAGGAAGCCGCGGTTGCGGTAGGTGAAGAAGCGCTTCACCGAGTTGTCGGGATACTGCGTGTGCATGCGGCCGCCGAGGATCGGGCGGAACTCGTCGGAGCCGTACGGGTGCAGATATGCCGTGGTCAGGCACGTGCCGAAGCGCAACCCGGAGCGCGCCAGGCGTCGGTGCACCTCGACCTCGTCGCCGCGGAAGAACAGCCGGAGGTCGGGGACGCCGACCACGTCGAGCGCATGCGCTGAGAACAGCGCACCGTTGAACAGCGAGGCGATGTCGGGCAGCAGGTCGTCGTCGCCTGCAGGCTCGCCGTCGCCCTCGAACAGCTCTGACCGCTTGCGCCGCCACGCCACTCCGCGGCGTAGCGGGAAGGCGAGTGTGTCGGGGTCGTCGATGTTGACGACGACGGGCGAGACCTCGTCGAGCCGATGACGCGCGGCGCAGTCGAGTAGCGTCGACAACACCTCACTGCCTTCCGGGCGTCCGTCATCGTCGGCGCACCACACCCAATCGGCGCCGAGCGACAGCGCGGTCAACATGCCGAGTGCAAACCCGCCCGCACCCCCGAGGTTGCGCTGTGAACCCACGTAGGTTGTCGGAATGGGTTGCGCGGCAACGAGTTCAGCTACCTGATGCTCGTTCCCGTTGTCGACGACGACGAGGTGGTCGACAGGTCGCGACTGTGCCGAGACCACGGCAAGCGATTCGGCGAGCAACTCCGCCCGCCGATGCGTCACCACCACTGCAATGACACGCGAGGCAGTCACACGCGAGGCGCTGACATGCGATGTCGAGCCCGTGGTGTCGCTCATGCGGACTTGCCGTCGGTCCGATGCATCTCGTCGAGCACCTCGCGCACGTGCGCGGCAGCGGTCGGGCCCTCGTAGGCACCGACCACTTCCTCGATCCCGCCGTCCATCCGGATCTCGCCGTGGTCGATCCAGAGGGCGCGGTCGCACAGCTGCGCCAAGAACTCGTTGGAGTGGCTGGCGAAGACCAGAATGCCCGAGCGCTCGACCAGCGACTGCAGCCGTGTGCGCGCCTTCTTCATGAACTCCGCGTCGACCGCGCCGATGCCCTCGTCGAGGATCAGGATCTCGGGATCGATGCTGGTCACCACACCCAGCGCGAGGCGCACGCGCATACCGGTCGAGTAGGTGCGCAGCGGCATGTTGAGGTAGTCGCCGAGCTCGGAGAACTCCGCGATCTCGTCGGTCTTGCTCAGCATCTCCTTGCGGCTCACGCCCAGGAACATGCCGCGGATCAGGATGTTCTCGTAGCCGGAGATCTCCGGGTCCATGCCGACGCCGAGGTCGAAGACCGGAGCGACCCGACCCTTGACCCGACACGAGCCGCGCGTCGGTTCGTAGATGCCCGACAGCAGCCGCAGCAGCGTCGACTTACCGGCACCGTTGTGACCGACGAGCCCCACACGGTCGCCGTGCTCGAGGTGCAGGTTGATGTTCTTGAGTGCCTCGACAACCACGACGTTCGACGCATTGGCACCGATCACGCCGCCCGCGGCTCCGAGCACCGACTTCTTCAGCGAGCGCGTCTTGGCGTCGAAGATGGGGAAGTCGACGCAGGCGTCCCAGGTGTCGACGCGGACGGCGTCGTTCTTGGTCTCAGTCTGTTTGGAGCTGGTCACGACTCACACCCAATACGGAACTCGGGCGCGGTAATTGCGCATGATGAACAGGGCGAGAAGGCATCCCGCGACGGTGCAGCCGATGACGATGGCCCAGTGGTAGAAGGCCACCGATTCGCCGAGCAGCGGACCGCGCGTGATCTCGAGGTAGTGGTACATCGGGTTGATCTCGACAATCCGTGCCCGTGATGATCCCTCGCCGGTCACCTTGTGCAGCGACGACGCGCTCCAGATGATCGGCGTCATGAAGAACACCAGGCGCACCGCGGTGCTGAGTAGCTGACCGATGTCGCGGAATCGGGTCGTCAGGATGCCGAAGACCATCGCGACCCAGACGCTGTTGATGACGAACAGGATCATCGCCGGGATGATCAGCACGACGGTCCAGCTCAGGTGGATGTGCTTCCAGAAGATCGCGAGCAGCACCAGGTAGATGACGATGTTGTGCGCAAAGATGATGAGCTGTCGCCACGCGAGTCGGTAGACGTGCACCGACAGCGGCGACGGGATCTGCTTGATCAGCCCCTCGTTCTTGGCGAATACCTCTGAGCCGTCGAGGATCGATCCCTCGATGAAGCCCCAGAAGATGAAGCCGAGGGTCACGTACGGCAGGAACGTGGTGATGTCCTCGTCGAACAGCTGCGAATACAGCAGACCCATCGCGACGGCCGTAATGCCGGTCGCGATAGTGATCCACAGCGGACCGAGCACCGAACGGCGATAGCGCTGTTTGATGTCCTGCCATCCGAGAAGCGCCCAGAGCTCGCGCGCGCGAAGTCCGTCCGAGAGGTCCTTGAACGCACGCCGCAACGACCTCGAATCCGACGTCGTGGGTGGTGGCGGAACTTCCCGCTCGTTGACTACCGCTGACACGGGGATTCAGCATACAAGCGCGCGGTTCGACGATCCGGAACGGGCGGTGTCGAGCGAGGAGTGCGCGACTCGATACTCAGAGGTACTGACCGGTGCTCGGCCCGCCGCCGGGGCCTCCCGGCCCACCTGGACCCACGATTCCGGGAGGCAGAGCGCCCTGTCGCATCTGCTCGAGTTGCGCACGTGCGGCCATCTGCTGGGCGAACAACGCCGTCTGGATTCCGTGGAACAGTCCCTCGAGCCACCCGACGAGCTGTGCCTGCGCGATACGCAGCTCGGCGTCGGACGGGGTCGAGTCGTCGGAGAAGGGGAGTGCAAGTCGTTCGAGCTCTTCACGTAGCTCGGGGGCAAGGCCGTCTTCGAGTTCGCTGATCGACGTCTGGTGGATCTCGCGGAGCCGGTTGCGCGACGCCTCGTCGAGCGGAGCTGCCCGCACTTCTTCGAGCAGTTGCTTGATCATCGTGCCGATGCGCATGACCTTGGCGGGTTGCTCGACCATGTCGGCAACACTGTCTTTGGATTCGGCTTCTTTCCCGCTCGTGTGGTCGTCAGGTCCGACAACCACGATGCTCTCGTCACCGGTTGCCGGCGAACCGAAACCACGGGGATCAAATGCTCCGGACGACGTTCCTTCGCTAGCCATGTGACCCATTGTGCCGAAAGCCACCGACACTCGTCACCAGTCGTCGGCATTGCCCCCGAGGCCAGTCGGTATTGCTGTCGACGCCACGAGGACGCCGCAACGCCGCCGTCGCGCCGCGTTCGGCGGCAACCCGTCCGAAGCCCGTGTGCGGGCCGTCTATCGTGACTGGCATGAGTCTCGACGTCGCCGCGGTGCGAGGACTGTTCCCCTCGCTCGGCGACGGCTGGATTCACCTCGACGCCCAGGCCGGAATGCTGATCCCCGACTCCGTTGCCAGTGCGGTCTCGTCCGGGTTCCGGCAGCTCGGCGCAGCGCCGGGCGGGGTCTATCCGGGCGCGGTCCGCACCACCGAAGCCATCGACGGCGCACGCCGAGCGGTCGCCGATCTCGTCGGCGCACAGGCCGCGGGTGTTGTTCTCGGGCCCTCCCGATCGGCGCTCGTGTGGTCGCTCGCGGAGTCGATCGCCCCCAACACCTGGCTCGGCGGCGACGTCGTCGTGAGTCATGCCGACGACGAACCGAACATCGTGCCGTGGCTGCGGGTCGTCGGACGTTATGGCGGTTCTGTGCGGTGGGCAGAGCTCGACATCGAGACCGGCGAGCTGCCCGCGTGGCAGTACAAGAACCTCATCGGCGCGCGGACGGCCGTCGTGGCCGTGACCTTGGCGTCGTCGACGCTCGGTGCGATCACCGACATCCCCGCCATCGCCCGCTTCGCCCACGCACGCGGCGCGATGCTGGTTGTCGATGCGACGAATGCTGCGCCCTACATGCCGCTCGACATCGACGAACTCGGTGCCGACGTGCTCGTGGTGTCCGCAGAACGGTGGGGCGGCCCGCGAGTCGCGGCGATGGTGTTCCGGGATCCCAAGGTCATCGAACGGCTCGTTCCGATGTCGGTCGACCCGCGCGCGGTCGGGCCCGCGCGTCTCGAACTCGAACCGCTGCAGGGTGGACTACTGACCGGGCTCGTCGCATCGATCGAACACCTCGCCTCGCTCGACGCCGACGCGATCGGCAAGAGGCGTCGACGACTCGTCGCCTCCCTCGACGCGGTGAGCGAGTACCTCGAACGCCTGATGGTCTACCTCACGACGACGCTCGAACAGCTCAGCCAGGTCTCGGTTGTCGGGACTCCAGGCAACCGCGTCCCGACGCTCAGTTTCACCGTCGATCAGGTCTCGGCCGACAAGGTCGTCCGACGACTCTCCGACAACGGGATCTGCGCGCTCGCCGACCTTCCATGCCGGGCACTGACGCGTATGGGCGCGAGCGACTTCGGCGGCGCCGTGAGCGTCGGTCTCGGGCCGTATTCGACGCCGTACGAAGTTGACCATTTGGTCAGAACTCTCGGGTCATTCGGTTAGACCAACGTCGCAGCGTATGGCGTGTGGGTCGACCGATCCACACGGTTTCGCGTTTAGCGACAACGCATACTAAGTTGACTAATGTGAACGACCCCGAACCGCGCCCACACACGCCCGGTACGCCGGAGCTGACCACCGACCAGGTCGAGCTCTGGCAGTCGTTCGTAGACGGCGGATGGGCCCTGATGGCCCAGGTGAACAGTACGTTCGGCGCGAACGGTTGGACTACAACCGATCTGCGCATCCTCGAGGTCCTCGCGACGCGTGAGCAGTTCGGCATCAGCGAACTCGCCGCGACCGTGCACATGGGCGTCAGCACCGTATCTCGTCAGGTCGGCAGGCTGATCGACACCGGCGATGTTGTCCGGGTGCGCTCTGACCTCGACGGCAGACACCGACTCGTCCGCATCACCGACACCGGTCGCGGCACGCTGGCCCGCATCTCACGGGTGCGCGACGGAGTGGTGCGCGAGTACGTCGTCGACGTCCTGGGTGAGGACGACTTCACCACCATCTGCCTCGCCATGCGGAAGGTCCGCGGCTCCTGGTCGTGACGGTTACACCCCTTCGACGCCACTTTCGGGCAGCATCGATGGCATGCGTGCAATCACCGTCGACTCCGAAACAGCCACACTGTCTGTCGCCGAAGTACCCGATCCGACGCCGGGACCCGGCGAGGTGCTCATCGAGGTCGCGGCAGCGGGCGTGAACCGCGCCGACCTGCTCCAGAAGCAGGGCCTGTATCCACCGCCGCCGGGGGCGTCGGACATTCTCGGTCTCGAGGTGTCGGGCAGGATCGTCGAATTGGGTTCTGAGGTCACGGGGTGGTCCGTCGGCGACGAGGTATGCGCCCTGCTTGCGGGCGGCGGGTACGCCGAGTTGGTGGCGGTTCCGGCCGTGCAGCTGCTGCCGAAGCCGTCGAATGTGGACCTGATCGAGGCTGCGGGGCTACCCGAGGTTGCGTGCACGGTGGTCTCGAACCTGCTGCTCACGGCGCATCTACAGCTGGACGAGCTGGTCCTCATTCACGGTGGCTCGAGCGGAATAGGCACCCATGCGACGCAGTTGTGTCGCGCGTTGGGGGCCAGGGTCGCGGTGACGGCGCGAACGAGGGAGAAGCTGGCGCGCTCGGCGGAGTACGGGGCCGAGATCCTCATCGACTACTCGTCGGAGGACTTCGTCGAGGTGATCTCCGGGCACGGTGGCGCCGACGTGATCCTCGACATCATCGGCGCGGCTTACCTGCCGCGCAACGTGAAAGCTCTCGCGACCGGGGGACGCCTGGTCATCATCGGTATGCAGGGTGGCGTCAAGGGTGAATTGCCCATCGGCGCAATGATTTCCAAACGACTCTCGGTCTACGGCACCGCGTTGCGCTCGAGGCCGGTGACCGGAGCAGACGGCAAAGCGGCGATCGTCGAGAAGACCCACGCGCGTACCTGGCCGTTGATCGAGGCGGGCTCGGTGGTGCCGGTGACCGACTCCGTGTTCGAGCTCGCCGACGCCCAGGCCGCCCACGAACGACTCAACAGCGGCGACGCGATCGGCAAGGTGCTGCTGCGCGTGGGCTGATGAGGGAACAGGCTGACGAAGTCCACCGGCCGGGCGGGTCCGTGGGCTGATGCTGGTCTCACGCTGCGGGTCACGTACCCTTTTCGGCAGGGAAGCGTGGCAGAGCGGCCGAATGCACTCGCCTTGAAAGCGAGCGTGGGTAAAACCACCGGGGGTTCAAATCCCTCCGCTTCCGCAGCAGGTAAGGGGCGGTTTCCGGGTAATCCGGGAGCCGCCCCTTTCTGGTACAGGTGGCACACAAATGGCACACAAAAGTAGGCTAAGCCCATGGCCAAGTACCCCGGAGTACGAAAAGTTGAGCTGAGAAAGGGTGTGTCGTTCGAGGCGCGGGTCGCGGTGATGGTCGGCGGCAAACGCGACTACCTGAAGCAGAGGTTTCCCACCGCGGCCGAGGCCAACGAGTGGCGGCAGGGTGAGCTGGCGCGGCTGAAGGCGAAGCGGACACCGAGGAGTTCGATGACGGTGAAGGACGCTGTCGAGAGTTGGTTGGCCAGCCGCCGGATCAACGAGACCACGAAAGCTGCTTACGGGGCCGCCCTGGCGCCGGTGGTTGCGCGGTTCGGGGAGACGCGAGTGCAGACGTTGGAAGCGGCTGACATCGAGAAGCTGATCGGTGATCTGCAGCAGGCGAAGGGGCCAGGCGGCCGGAAGTGGGCGAGGACGTCGATCAATCCCATGCTCAGCAAGCTCAAGGCTGTGTGGCACGACTTAGAACGCAGGGGTGTGATCGAGCACGACGTCATCCAGTGGATCGAACCGCTGCGCAAGCGTGACGACGAAGAAGTGGTCGAGGGCGCGATGGATGTCAGCGATCGGCTGTCCGATCCCGAGGTGACGAAGCTGCTCGACGCGCACACGCTGACTAAGGAGCTCGAACTGGCCGCGGCTGTGGGTGGACCCCGGTCAGACGCAGTGATGGCGGTGGCTCGGGCACCGTTTGTCGAGCTTGCTCTGTTGGGTCTGCGTCGCGGTGAGATCGCCGGGTTGCGGTGGAGCAGCGTCGATCTGGACGCGGGGACGATCCGCGTGGCCGAGCGGACACGAGTGGTGGTGAGTGGGCGTCAGGTCGATGGTGTGAGCGCGCCGATCATCGACCGGAAACGTGGCAAGAGTCGGTCGTCGACGAGGGTGCTGCCCCTGCCGGCGTCAACGCTAGCGGTGCTGCGGGCAACGAAGGAGCGTCAGCGACGGTGGCGTCGGGATGCGACGCACGAGGGCAAGCCGTGGGGTAGTGGCCGGGATGGTCACGTGCTGGTGCACGCCGTGGACGGCAGGCCGGTGGCACCGCGGACGCTGGACGACTGGTGGGTAGAAGCCTTGTCGTATGCGGGTGTGACCCACCGGCGGCTGCATGCTTCACGACATACTGCGGCTAGTCGACTGTTCGCCGCGGGCCTGTCGGCGGCGCAGGTCGCGGAATGGCTGGGGCACTCTGATGGTGGGGTGTTGGCTCTGCGCACCTACACACACGTCGCGGGGGAGGAATTGAGTGCGGCCGCGAGCGTGTTCGATCGGGCAGGTGGTGACGAGAAGTCGTAGGGCCGAAGATCGGTCATTCGGCACGTGACTTTCCAACGCACCGTAGATCAATCGCTGAGGCAACGCGTCTATCGATTCACGATATTCGCTACGAACCACTTCAGCCATGCGGCAAGAGGTGATGCCTCCCATTCGCTGCCGCCGTCGTAGTACACGTAATGGATTATGACGGGGCAACCGTCCGGCAGTAGCCCGAAACTCATGTTTGGGCGACGCCCCGGAAAGTCCCGGCCCGTCGAGTAGAAGGGTTCGTTGAACTTCTCCCTCTGTTGCCACATCGCGGGATCGACGAGACAGAGTGAATCCGCGTCGATCGGCACACGCCGAGTGATGTCGCCGACGAGGCCGAAGTCTTGCCCATCGGCGACGCCCGACGCCTTTGCCGCCTTCTTCGCGTCGCGACCGACCATCCCCTTACCGCGTTTGCGCCGGTGGACGCCCTCGAGAACCATCGGCGACTCGCTGAACCAAACGCTGGCGATCTCCCAGAACGGAATGGGGGAGGCTGTGCCAAGCACTGAGGCGGAACCGTCAACGACTGGGACGGGGCGTATGCCACGCGCATCTAGGAACGCACAGGTGTCACGTGCCATGCTGGCGATCTGCTGGGATGCCGTGGCACGAAGCGGCACCATCGCAGCGTAGGTGGCCTGCTGGTTTCCAACTTGCTCGTCACGACCAGACCCAATGCTGTTCAGCTCATCCATGAAGCCCACCCGCCGATACTAGAGCTCGATCGACGCGGTGCGCTCCACCAACTGGGCGGCGCTGCTACCGGTTGCGACTAAGCGGCAGCAGCCGCGAGAGCCTTGATGCGGTCGAGGCGGAAGCCCGACCAGTGCTCGGCGCCGGCGACGACGACGGGGGCCTGGAGGTAGCCGAGGCCCATCACGTAGTCGCGGGCGTCGGCGTCCTCGCTGATGTCGACGACCTCGTAGCGGATGCCTTGCTTGTCGAGGGCGGAGCGGGTGGCGCGGCAGGGGCCGCAGGCGGGTCGCGTGTAGACGGTGATGGACATGGGAATCGGGGCTCCTCGTCGCTGGGGTTGATTCTGCGTCCATTCTAACATGAAATGCGTTGTGGCACAAGATAATTCGTGACATTTGTGCTGCTTGGGGGTGGTTTCGGAGCGGATGGTGAGGGGGGTTGCAACGCGTACCGCAGGGCGGGTCGCGAGGAACACATCGGACAGATGCAGGGTGGCACCGCAGCCCCGGTTGCCTC
>NZ_LZMI01000097.1:0-21943 GCF_001665475.1 Gordonia sp. 852002-51296_SCH5728562-b
TTCCCCCGCCGGGGCGGGGGGGGGGGGGCTTTGGGCTGCAGGTCGGGGGTTCTGCCGCTCTCCCCTCCCACCCTGGGGGCGATGTACTGGTTGGTGTGGCAACTCAGTGTTCGCATCGGCCACGATAGCAAATCGTTGGTTTGCTGTAGGGAATGACCGTGTCGTGGGCTGCTGCTGGTTAGTGGGCGCGGTTGGGGCGGTGGCGGTCGATGTCGGGCCAGCGGCCGGGGATCAGTCCCTCGATGATGTCGCCGGGTTGGCTTGCGAGGGTGGCGGCGTGGGCGAGGATTGCCCAGAGCTGCGGGCCGGGGTGGCGGTGGTCATCGCGTTCCTGGGCGATGACTGCTTGTTGCCAGCTCATCCACTGGTGGGGTGCGCCGTGCAGCTCGGGGGTGAGTAGGGGATTACTGGCGGCGGCAGCTCGTCGAGCTGCTTTGCCGACCGCGGGATAGGTCCTGGTGAGGGTTCGTTCACGTCGGGGGTGGTGCTCGATGAGGGTGTCGAGGGTCCAGGCGAGTAGGTCGACGTCGAGGAGCATGCGGTGGCCGTAGCGGCGGCGGGTGTCGGCGGCGAGGTTCGCAGCGGTCCACAGGATGCCGGCGCGGGTTGCGGCGTAATCGGCGGGCACGACGGCGGGGCTGTAGGTGCCGGGTGTGCTGAGTGTGCTGAGTGTTGCGGTCATGATGCTGGCGTTCCTCGGGGTTGGAGATCGGTTGCGGCTCGGGGCTTTTGGTTGCCTGCCGAGCCGCAACCGAGGTACTGGATGGGTTGTGCTCAGATCGGAAAGACGTGGACGTTGACCTGGCGGGGTGCATCGATCCCGGCAAGTTCGGGGAGTCGGGCTGTGTGGAATCCGGCGGCACAGCGACCGACGAGGCGGAATCCGTGCTCGGTGGCACTCACGGGTGCGAGGTACCAGCTAGTTCCGCTCGGGCCGAGGAATCCGGGTACGTACTCGGTGACGGTGTCGCCGGTGGTGAGGCTGTGGGTGGTGACCTCGGTTGCCCAGGTGACCGAGACCAGGGCGAAGAGTGGGCCGTCGTGATCGGTGGCGGCTTCACCCGTGCCGACGGCGAGGGGTTCGACGGGAGTACCGGCGGCCGGGTGGCCAGGGAAGGCGTCGATGCGTCCAACGATGAGGGCGCGGGTGCCATCGCTGAGGTGGGCGACGATGGTGGTCAGTGCGGCGCGGCTGGTGGTCATGGTGTGGGCTCCTTGCCTGTGATGGGTGGTGGTCAGTAGTTGCGGGTCTCGTGGCGGCCGGCGGCACGGTCTTGGCGGTTGGCCTGGCGCTTGGCGGCGCGGATGGTCTGCGGGTTCTGGTGTGCGCGCGATGCGCGGGTGAACACGTCACGCTGGGTGCCGTTGCGGGTCTGGCGGGCCAT
Organism: Gordonia sp. 852002-51296_SCH5728562-b; assembly: GCF_001665475.1. Taxonomy (NCBI): domain Bacteria; kingdom Bacillati; phylum Actinomycetota; class Actinomycetes; order Mycobacteriales; family Gordoniaceae; genus Gordonia; species Gordonia sp. 852002-51296_SCH5728562-b. The sequence continues at coordinate 1,386 of NZ_LZMI01000097.1, forward strand.
CGGGGTTCCACCTGCGGGCGGCTGGTTTGTTTGACACCTGCCATCTCTGACTGGCGGGAGGTCGGTGCAAGGGGGGAAGCGACAAAGTCATCCGGGCCGTAGGCCTGAAACCCATGGGCGGATTAGTTTTTCGCGGCCCTTGTCTCCGTGCCGACCAGAAGTTGGAGGATGGAAGGGGGCAACAAACCCCGGCTTGTGCGGCGGCAGCCGCACAGCATTCGAGTCCGGCCCGTGGGCCGGTCCACGTAGGAACTGCCGGGCGCCAGCTCGGCATGACAGGGCTGTTCGGCGTAGCCGATCCGCTGCGCCGGCGGTTACCGTTGCGGGTATGTGAACCGCCCCGGGTTTGTCGGAGGCTCTCCATCCTTCACAGGTTCGAGAGCCTCCGACAAACCCGGGGCGGTTCACTCGCTCAAGCGGCGATCAGCACCACTGACACCGAATCAGTGACGGTTCCGGGGCCCTGTGTCCACGGGCTTGTGTCGCGACGTTTCTGAAGGTTACGGCCGCACTGGATGGGGCTCTCGACCGTTTAGTCGGCGGAGGTGTGCGACTGGTCAGTTTGGCCGTTCTGCCAGGCCCACACGACGATCTCGACGCGAGTGACCACCATCCGTACCTGTTAACTCGAAGTACGCTGCCTTCACTGAATGTTCACCCGCAAATGGCACGTATCGGACCGCACCAGGCGATATCGTTTAGCGTCAACAAGCACCGCCGAACACGTGGCTCCCCCCTGCCGCGTATTCGGCGGAGGCGGTCCCAGCATCTCCTCGACGGAGTCACAACCGACGGCGAGCTCAAACCGGACTCCCGGGATCGGGTGCTGGCGGAACTGCGCGGGCACTTCCGTCCCGAGTTCCTCAACAGGGTCGACGACATCGTGTTGTTCACCCCGCTCACGCTGCCCCAGATCGAGCACATCGTCGAACTGCAGCTCACCGATCTCCGGAACAGGTTGTCGGAGCGCCAGATACACCTGGAGATCACGCCGGAAGCACGCCGGCTCATCGCCGAACACGGTTTCGACCCGGTCTACGGTGCGCGACCGCTACGGCGGTACATCGCCCACGAGGTCGAGACCAAGATCGGTCGTGCGCTGTTGCGAGGCGAAATCGAACCGGGCGGCACCATCAGTGTCACGGTGGACGGCGACGAGCTCGCCGTCACGTATGCGGAACCCGCTGTCGCGCCGTAGTAATCTCGCCAGGTGGATCGCGTCGCGCACATCGGTCTTGACCCGGTCACCGACCGGACGCTGTAGCTTGCTCGGCGCCACCACCTCGCACCGGATACCCGCCGCCGTCAGGTCGCGGTACAGACCGAACCCGGTCGGACCGGCTTCGTAGGCCACCGCAACCGGACCCGGCAACGTCGCCAGCCATGATCTGACGTGCTCAAATGAGGGCGTCAGCCTCGCCTGATGCAGCTCACTTGTTTGGCCGTCAACCGCCGCCGCCACGATCGATCGTGCGTGCACATCGAGTCCTACACTCGTACGCTCTGTAAACACCGGGGCCTCCCACAAATGTCGGATAGGCCGGGCAGGCGCCTCCTGCTCGGTAACCCACGAGTCTTTGTGCGTGAGGCTCCGGCCCGCAACCCCCAACACATCGTCGGGAGCTACCCATACCGTCTAGCCAAGAATCCCGAACACTAGACATCCAACCGCGGCCGCGACCGACCCCGCATCCCGGGCGCGCACATTGAGGTGCGCACGTCTCGACAGCCAGCGTCTCAACTCAGTACCGGATCAGGTCTCGAGCGGCGAAGTCGAGCTCGTGGTCGCGCCATCCGCGGTGGCGGTGGGCTGGTCATACACGCTGTGCAGCATCGCTTTTACCGCCGGCCACATGGACTTGGGGCACACTGCCATGAGGTTGGCGGCGTAGTGGGTGCGGCAGCGCTGCCATACCGCGCCGGGCAGGTTCGCTGCGATCGCCTCGATGAGCCCGGCATGAGCATCGGAGGTCACCAAGCGCACCCCGCCCAGGTCGCGGGCCACCAGGTCGGCGAAGAAGGTGTTCCGCGATGCCTTGGTCTCACTGGTGGCCGCCTGCATGCCCAACACCTCGCGGTCGATGGCTTGCGGATGGAGGGCTTCGCACTAATTGTGCCGGTGGCCTCTGACAGGTGTCAGTGGTCGATGTAGAGGCGTGCTGCATGCTGCTTGGCAGTGTCGCGGTGTCCTTCAGCGGCGCGGAGCGCATCGCGGAGAGATGCCAGTGCTTCGGTGATGCCGGCGATGGCTTCGGCGGGAGTGGTGGGCGCCCCAAGGGTGTCGGTGGTGAGGTCGTCGCGTTGGGCGAGGTCGCGGTAGCTGCGCTCGATGTCGAGGACCTGGCGTTGCAGGGCGTTGATGGGGTCGTAGAGCGCGTCGATGGCGTGGTCGAGTGTCCGGCCGGAGTCGTTCACGATGCTCCTCATGGTGTCAGGGACGTGTTGTGGCGCTGTGGGTTAGGTTAGGTGCGGTAGGCGTGGGCTCGGTGGTCGATCTTGACGATGACGATGGTGTGGTTGGGATCGTCGATGCGCAGCAGGATGCGGTAGTCGCCGCGGCGTGCGCTGTGAAGGCCTTCGAGGTCGTCGCGTAGCGGTTTGCTGAGGCGGTGCGGGTTGCCGGCGAGGGGCCCGGAGATGAACTCGATGACAGCGTGGACGATCCGGGATGGAAGGCGTTGCAGATCGCGGCGTGCGGGAGATGCGACCTCGACGCGGTACTCATCGGCCGAGTCCGTGGGGTTGTCGCTCACTGGGGCGGCATGCCGTGTTCGGCGCGCAGGTCCTCAAGGGAAACGGTTTGGCCGGCGGCGTACTCGACGTCGGCAGCCGCGACAGCTTCGCGGATGCCGGCGCGTGAGAGCCAGTAGATCGTTTCGTGCAGCGATTCGAGGTCGTCAGCCGACATGAGCACCGCGGCAGGTTTGCCGTGTTTGGTGATCGTGATGATGTCGTGCGTGCTCTCGGCGCTGTCGATGAGCGCGGAGAGCTTGTCCTTGGCTTCGCCGAGAGGCACTGTCGTCATGCATTCAGTCTAGCCGCTAGACTGGCCAGAAACTAGCCCTATATTTAGCCGATAATAGTAATTATGACATTTCGGGCCTGGATGGCGGAGTTCGCGTAGACTGTCAACGAGCTAGTCGCATGGCTCCTCCCCGAGTTGCACACGAACACCACACGGTTCCGCAGCGCGCAAGGGCAAGGTCTTCACAGATCCGGCGGACGTTGACCACCTTCACTTTCAGTGTCGGTATGTGTGGGTGCCGATACGGCAAGGTGAACGGACTTACGGTCATGGCTAGCACCAATCACAGGAAGCGTGCGCGCAGTTACCAACGGGCGCACGGCGTTCATATACTGTCGCCCTGCGAGCAGTCACAGCAGGCGACGGGTGGTCCAACGGAATCACCCCTTGGCTCCGACAATCCCAGAAGCCCTTCAACTGCTATTGGTGCGGCAGCGTAGAAGCGATCCTCTCCTGGGGCGACATCGGCGAAGACACCGAGCGCATCGAGTTTTACTGCCAGAATCCTGATTGTAATGCCCGCGAGGTAGACGTTCTCGTCGTTGACGACGGAACTGATACGACCCGCCGCCGGGCGGACGCTAAGGCGCTCCAACGCTTCCCGGGCGAAGTTCTCGCCGACCCGGTGCTGATCAACGACGACGAGCAACTGGGGTGGATGGTCCGTACGAGCCCACTCCCCTCGGCGCGCACGAGCGGTCAAGTCCAGTGCCTCTTCTGTGGGAAGCAAACCTGCGACGTCGACCCCGCCGGCGACTCTGACATCGGGCGTCTGACCCTGTACTGCCGGAATCCCCGATGCGCCGCCGACACGGCGATCGCTCTAGTCGGCCGAGACGGGACTCCAGCCACGCAAAACCGCGAGGACGTCACAGCGCTGCGCGAGATCGACAATCCCCCGCCACCCCCCTCCGCCGACGGGGCACCACGCATTCGACCAGTTGGTCACCGAACAGACGGTGTACTCGATCGCCGGCGAGGTTGAGGCCGTGCGTCAGCAGAAGGACGGGCGCAGCGTGCCCCGGCAACCCCTCTCCGGTCCGACCCACAAAGATCCCTACATATGGGGGCAAGGATTGCTCTCAAACAGAAAAACCGAAAGAATGCCCAGGTGAATGAGGGTATGCAGAAGGCCGAGTACGTCGCACTCGGCTGCGAGCGCGTTATGGGGCTCTTCCGAATTGACGGTGCGTAGAACGGGTTCTCGCGGGCACAAGATGTGGGTGAGCAAGGTCGCGGGGTGTGGGCGGTGAGTCTGGGGATGTAGGCGGGTCCTGTGGTGTGAGGATGACAGTTCCTACACAATCACTCACACACCGACAGGACCCACGTTGCAGGGTAGCGCTATTGCCGACACGATTTGCCGCACCATCGAGCTCGGGGTGACGATCACCGATGCCGCCCTTGACGGCGAGGACCGCACCCACGTGTTCTGCCAGGTCTTGGCCCCGAACAATAGGTGTGCCGGGTGCGGGCAGCCGGGCCGGCTGCGTGATCATGTTGACCGTGAGGTTGCTGATCTGCCGATCGTGGGGCACCCGACGCGGCTGCATATCGCGGTGCCACGCTACGTGTGCGCCAATCCCGACTGTGCCGCCACGATCTTTCGTGCCGACATCTCGACGATCGTGGCGCCACGGGCCCAGGTCACCCGCCGGACGACGACCTGGATTCTGCGGGCGATGATCTGCGACAAGATGTCGGTGACGGCGGCCCGGCTCTGCCATTCATCGACCGCGTCGCAAACCTCGTCGCAGATCTTGGAGATCGTCTCATGCGACAGATCGGTGCCCACCGTGGCGGCCAGATGATGTTGGATGTCGCGTAACGTCATGCCTCCGGCGTACAGCGAGATGATGATGTCATCGAGGCCGCCGAGCCGACGCGATCCCTTCGGCACCAGACGTGGGGTGAAGGTGCCGTCACGGTCACGAGGGACCTTCAGCTCGACCGGCCCCGCCTCAGACGCCACCGTTTTCGGGGTTGATCCGTTGCGGGCGTTGGGCAGTTCCCGGCCTGCCGGGTCGCCCTTCTCGTAGCCGAGGTGATCGGTCAGCTCGGCCTTCAAACCGCGTTCGAGGGCGAGTTTGATCAAGCCCGGAATCAAGCCACCGTCCCCGGTGACCTGCACCTGACCCGAATCGATCTGGGCCAACAACTCATCGACCATGCCCGAGGCCTGCAACGCTTCGGCCACCTCCGCAGTCGAACGCGGCTCTGCGAGCTCAGGCAGCTGCGGGTGGTCGTCGTTGTCCTGCTGCTTGTCGTCTAACGCCATGCTCATAAATCTTCCTCTCACTAATGAGCACTGGACTTACACAGACCATCTGACACCCCCGCGTTGACATAGCACCTCGACGCGCACGAAGACCAGTCAGAACTCTCTGCCGGAGGCGCGTTCGCCCAACGGCAGGCGCTCTGAGGCCCTTCTCGGGTAGCGCGGATCGCGTCCCCCTGATTGCTGTCAGCTTGTAGTGCGGACCGCCGCGCATTTCAGAAGGATGGTGGCGTGCCGACGAAGAGGAAGACGGCGGTCTCATCGGTGTCGTTGAACCATTGATGCTGCACGCTCGCCGAGTAGTAGACGGTGTCGCCGGAGCGAAGCACGACACTCTGCCCACCAATGTTGAGGCGGACCTCGCCCATCACGACGTAAACGAATTCTTCCCCGGCGTGACTTGTTGCTGCCTCGGCGGAGCTATGCGGCTCGGCAGTCACTTCGTTGCAATCCATAAGTCGCGTTCCGCCCACGCAGAACCGGACCACGGCGTCGGGCCCGAGGTTGTAGCGTCGCGCTTCCCCGTTCCGGACCACTTTCACAGGTATGCGGTTGCTCTGTTCGAGCAGATCATGGGCTGTAGTTCCCAGTGTCTGAGCGATCCTGTGCAAGTTGATCACGCTTGGGGTTGTGTTGCCGTTCTCTACTTGGCTGAGGAACGGCTGCGAAAGATCAGTGCTGGTTGCAAGTGCCGACAGGGTCAATCCCGCGCTCTTGCGAGCGGCTCGAATCGATGAGCCCAGGGATCGCGCAAGTATTGCCTGATCGTCGTCATCCACACACGCAAGGTAGCAGTCTCCGAGCTGTCTGAACCACGGCAGATCGCGGACAGGTAACGCAACGGCAACCTCAGAAACACCAACGAAACTATATTGATAGAGAGAATGAAATATTCGTGTGGAGAATAGTCCAGGTAAGCATCTGCGTCCCTATTGGAGTATCCCATGCCCGCTCTCACAGCGCCGCAGTCCCCGCCGGGCGCCAATCCTGTCGACCTCCGCCCACCAATCTCACAGCTCGTGATGTTCGGTATCCAGCACGTCCTGATCATGTACGCCGGATGCGTCAGCGTTCCGCTGATATTCGGCGCAGCAGTCGGACTCGACGCCACCGATATCGGGATCCTGATCTCAGCAGACTTGCTCGTCTCGGGAGCCATAACTGTCGTTCAGAGTCTCGGTATCGGCAGAGTCATCGGTGTCCGCTTGCCGGTCATCTGCGGAGGCACATTCACTGCGCTGACACCAATGATCCTCATCGCTCACGAGTACGGGATGCCAGCGGTCTACGGCTCCATGATCCTCGGCGGCATTATCGGAGTTCCGCTTGCCTGGGCTTTCGCCAGGCTTCTGCGATTCTTCCCCGCGTTAGTTACGGGTGCTGTACTCACCGTTGTCGGACTCTCGCTGATCGGCGTCGCCGGCAACCTCATTGTTGGAGACGACTCTAAAGCAGCGGACTACGCCTCACCTGGGAAAATCAGCCTCGCAGTTGTCGTCATCGTGATAGCCGTCGCGGTACTTTGCCTAGGCCGTGGTATGTGGCGCCAACTGGCCATACTGATTGCGCTCATTGCCGGTACTGCGATTGCTCTACCTCTTGGGCTCTACAACCTTGATGCTGTGCGCTCCAGCTCGTGGTTCGGAATTCCTCAACCATTCCATTTCGGGGCCCCCCAGTTTCCGCTCACTGCCGTGGTTTCAATGACCATCGTGATGGTTGTCGTATTCGCTGAGTCAACCGCCAGCATTCTGGCCCTCAGTGAGATTACTGGAAAGTCGATCAGTCGTGGCGATCTCGCGCGTGGACTCACTGGTGATGCCGTCTCGGGCGTGATTGGCGGCATCTTCAATGCATTCACAGATACCGTTTACACCAACAATGTTGGTGCCGTGGCGACTACGCGGATGTTCAGCCGCTACGTCACTGCCTTCAGCGGGCTTATCCTCATCGCTCTCGGAATGGTGCCGAAGCTGGGAGCCTTCGTAGCAGGACTACCGGGTCCCGTCATTGGCGGGGTCGGATTGATCATGTTCGCCGTCGTGGCGATAGTGGGCATCAACACTCTCCGCCATATCGATCTGGGTGATCCTATCAATATGACTATAGCCTCGGTCACTGTCGGTGTCGGTATGTTGCCCACCTTCGTACCAGGAATATTCGGAAAGTTCCCGAACACAATTCAAATTGTTCTCGGCAGCGGCATCACCCTCGCTGCCATCACTGCATTCACACTGAACCTCATTCTCAACCACACAGCACTCGGCGACAGCGCACGCAGGGCAATGTCCAACATCAGCGCAGACGCACGCGCAACCACAACCGACGGAGAGAATCAACATGCTAACCCCTGACACCAACGATCATTTTGAAGTCCCGATCGTCGACATCACCGCCTACACCACAAACGGCACGCCTGAAGCCAAAGCTGAAGTGGCAAATCAGCTCGACCAAGCCTGCTCGACTGTAGGTTTCATCCAGGTTCTCGGACACGGAATCCCCAACGAAGCGATCGACGGGTTGCGGAATGCAGTAGACGCCTTCTTCGCCCTGCCGATCGATGAAAAACGAACCTACCGAGTCGATGGCAACAGGGGATACACGCCGCCTAAAAGTGAATCGCTGAGACTGAGCCTCGGCCTAGAATCAGCAACCCGAATGAACGACTTCTTCGAGGCCTTCAACGTCGGTGCCGAGGCCAGATCATTTCCGGAACTCAACCTGTCCGAAGACGATTACGGCATCAACGTTTGGCCGACCTTGGGTAGCTTCAGATCCAATGTAGAGGCGTACTACGCGCACGCATCCCGAGTCGCCCGCACCCTGACCACAGTCTTCGCCGATGCGCTTGGCTTGCCCAGCGACTACTTCGAGTTCCTCACCGACCATTCTGTCGACGTTCTCCGAATGAACAACTACGCACTGCCCGAAGGCACTGTCAACCTGGACGGTGACCTAACCGGCATGGGCGAACACACAGATTTTGGCCTCGTCACAGTCCTCTGGGCCGATCAAGTGCCCGGTTTGCAGGTACTTGACGGAACTGGAAACTGGCACGATGTTCAGCCCATGGATGACGCACTTCTGATCAACTTGGGCGACCTCACCGCACGCTTGACCAATGACCGCTGGATGTCGACGCTGCACCGCGTGAAGCCGCCGATCGTCGACGGAACGATCAAGCGTCGACGCTCGGTTGCGTTCTTCCACGACGGCAACATCGATGCCACCATTGTCACTCTGCCCAGTCATCTCGAAGCAGACAACGGGCTTGCCTACGAGCCGATCCTCGTGCGTGACCACATTAAAGCCAAACTTGCCGGTTCTCAGCAAGGAAAAGCCAACACCGCTGCAGTTCGCGAAGCATCGCGCGTCCTCGCCGCAGTAAGCAAGGCGGATCGCTCCTAAAAACCGCATTGATGCAGAAACGGCACTCACTCACCACACTCCTACTCTCCAAAAAATCGAGGAACCTCCACATGAACGCACCGCTCATACCACTCGTTGATCTGAATTCCTGGCAAACCGGTGACGCCGAGACTCGGCGCTCGGTCGCCGCAGAGGTCGACCAGGCGCTCCAGCAGTCCGGATTCTTGCTCCTGGCCAATCACGGAGTCGCACCCACGCTGGGAACCGAGCTGCGTGCTGCTGCCAAAAAGTTCTTCGCCCTTCCGGCCTCAGTAAAAGCGCAGTATGTGACTTCAGTCGGCGGCCGCGGGTGGCTGCCGAGTGGCAAGGAAGCCAATTCCTTCGACGGCGAGGACCCGGACTCCAACAAGCCCGACATGAAAGAGAGTTACACCATCGGGCGCGATTACCTTACTGGTGACCCCGCCCTCGACAAGTATTGGTTCCGGCCCAACGTGTGGCCAACGGAAGTCCCCGAACTCCAACAGTGCGCTACCCGCTACATGACTGAAATGTACCGACTGTACGACGACCTGCTTCGCATCTGCGGTGAAGCGCTCGACCTTGGTGCAGAGTGGTTCATCGAACGCACCTCCAGTGGAACCCGAACCCTCAACATCAACCGCTACCCCTCGCTTGAGGAGGCCGGTGCGCCGAAGGAAGGGCAGTTCCGCGTCGGCCCACACACTGACTGGAGCATTTTCACCCTCCTCGACCGCCAAGTAGGCTACGGCGGCTTCCAAGTCGAGAGCAATGGAGAGTGGTTCGACGCGCCCTTTGTCGAAGGAGCACTCGTGATCAACATCGGTGACCTAATGGCCCGCTGGACGGGCGACCGCTGGCGCTCGACCCGCCATCGGGTCTTGCCGCCACAAGACCAAGCACCAAAGGAAGAACTCATCTCGCTGATCCAGTTCTGCGACGCCAACGTTGACGCCGTCGTAGAGCCGATGCCCGCACCCGTCGGAGTCAACACAGACCTGCCCGCGATCGAGGCCGGCGAGTATCTCCGTCGGCGTGCTCAAGCCGCGACGGTCAGCTGATCAAGTACCCACTGCTCTCTATACCCGACCGAATCTCGCCTTCGTTCAGGTCAAACCGCTTGTGCGCGGCCGCCAACGCGGGAGCGCCCGTCAGCTAGGAGACTCATGACTACACAGAACATATCCCTGTCTTTTGTCAGCATCATCTGCAGCGACTTCATCTCGCAAGCATCGTTCTATGGGACCGTATTTTCTCTGCCAGAAATCGAAGAACTCGCGTCAGAGCACTTTCGAGCGTTGCGCGTAGGCGGCACTACTCTTGGGTTTCACACTCCGGGGGCACTCGAACTTCTCAGTCTGCCTCCGGAGACGATCATCGGTGACAGCTCGGCCTCATTCTGGACGTTTGAAACCGCTGACGAAGCGGCAGTGGACACGCTCGTAGCTGACGCGTTGACCGCTGGTGCCACGCTAGTCAAAGCACCGTATCTGACCTACTACGGTGCGCGGCAGGCAGTTCTGCGTGATCCAGAAGGAAACGTGTTTCGGATCAATAGGAGCGGTGTCCAATAGTTCCGGTGCGAGCCGAGGGGTTAAATGTCGCCGCGAGTACTACCCGCCATTCACGCTGAGTTCGTGTTGCAAACGACGCAGTTGTTATACCCCAGGGAGGGCTAATCCGACTCGCCGCAGGCCGAATAGGGGTCACGGTAGTAATGGCGCAAAAAACAACGAAGTTCGCGTAGTGCCTGGTCAGCGGGTAGACGGACGCTCTTGTTGGTGGCCGCTATCGGTGGCTGCGGTCGGGGCCGATGAGGCTGGTGATGCCGCGCATGGCTGCCGGTGAGGGTTTGAAGTAGCGGCGTAGGTTCTCGGGTTTGCGGTGGCGGGACTTGGCCATCAGCTCCACCAGGCTGGCACCGGCCTCGCCGAGATGCGTCAGGCCGGAATGCCGAAGTTCGTGCAGATCCCAACCGGTGCCGGGCCCATTCGTCGCGGTGGCGGCATCCAGCACGGCGCGGGCCTGGCCGTAGGACAGCCGGGCCAGCCCGGTGTCGGGGCAGATGTCCCGGTCGGCGGCGGCCTTTCCGGGGCCCGGTCGGCGGTGGGTGACGAACAGCGGTCCGCGGGTGCGGCCCTTGGTGAGGCGTGGCAGGAGCCGGGCGGTGCCCGCGTCCCAGTACACGAGCTCGTGCGCGTACTCGTGGTAGGTGGCACCGCGGCGGCGGGTGCGGGGCTTGGCGCCCTTGGACTTCACCGGGCAACACCGCCCGGCCAGATCGAGGTCCTCGATGTTGACCTGGAGCAGTTCCTCGGTGCGGGCGCAGGTTTCGTAGAGCATCCGCCACAGCGTCTTCTCCCGGAGGTCGATGTCGCGGCGGGCGATGAGCCGGTCGATCGCGGTGCGCGAGTGCACCGGGGTGGTGGAGTCCGGTGGAGTGGAGCGTTTCACCCAGGCCGGGACCGCCGGGGCGGTGTGGCCGTGCTCGCGGCACCACGCCAGCCACGACGCGACCGCGGCGCGGCGGGCGTTCCAGGTGTTGACTGCTGAGGAGCCCCACAGGGTTTCGAGGGTTTCACCGATCTCATCGTCGGCGACGTCGGCCAGCCGCCGGGTCTCGCCGAGCGTGGCGGTGGTCTTGTCGACGGCGATGCCGTAGGCGCGGCGGGTGTTCGGGGAGCCGATCGAGTCGAGGAAGCTGTCGCCGGCGGCGCGGACGGTGATCCCGGACGGCACGGTGGTACCTCCCTCACTGGGCTTGCCGCAGATAACAGGTCCGCGTCGCGCACCGCCGGAGCGGAGTCGGCGCAGGCCGGATGTCATGATGCTACAGATAACAGGGTGTTATCCGTGGCAGTCGGAAAATGGCCTCACCCGAGTACCGGGCGATGCTCATGGGGTGTCTATGCGCCGATTTCGCGGTGGACGCCGCCGGCGGCGGTGTTGACCGCTTCGGCGAGGGTGGGGTGGATGTGGATGGCTTGGGCGAGTTGGGTGTAGGTGGCGCCGGTGGTCATGGCGATGACGGCCTCGTGAACGAGGTTCCCGCCGTCGGGTCCGGCGATGTGGCAGCCGAGGATACGGTCGGTGGCGGCGTCGGCGACGAATTTGACCAGGCCGCGGGTGTTGCCGATGGCGCGGGCTTTCACGACGCCGGTGAAGTCCTGGCGCCCGACGACGACGTCGTAGCCGGCGGCGCGGGCGGCAGGTTCGGTGAGCCCGACGGCGCCGACTTCGGGGTCGGTGAACACCGCGTGCGGCACGATGCGCCCGGTTGTGGTGCGGTCCTGGCTTCGGAATATGGTGCGGTAGACGATGTCGGCGTCGTCGCGGGCGGTGTGGGTGAACATGGGCCCGCCGCGCAGATCGCCGAGCGCCCAAACATTTTCGGCGTCGGTGCGCAGGGAGGCGTCGACGGTGAGGAAGCCCTGTGGGTCGGGTTCGAGACCGAGGTACTCGAGGCCGAGATTGTCGCTGTTGGGGGTGCGTCCTGTCGCGATCAGCAGGTGGCTGCCGGTGATGTCGTCGGCTTCGCTGCCGGTGCAGCCGAGCCGGATGTTCCCGGTGGTGCCGGTGGCCGCGGTGCAGGTGGTGCCGGTGAGCACGGTGATGCCGTCGGCGGTCATGCCCTCTCTGACGGCGGCGGAGATGTCGGGGTCCTCGCCGGGCAGCAGCCGGTCGGCGCGTTGGATGAGGGTGACCTCGGAGCCGAATCGCCGGAACATTTGGGCGAACTCGCAGCCGACGTAGCCTCCGCCGACGACGAGCAGATGTGAGGGCAGGTCGGTGAGGTCCAGCAGGGTGCGGGAAGTGAAGTAGGGGACGGTGTCGAGGCCGTCGATGGCGGGGATGGTGCTGCGGGTGCCGGTGACCAGCAAGATCCGGTCGGCGGTCAGGTCGGTGCCGTCGACGGTGAGTGTGCGGGGTGCGGTGAAATGTCCTGTGGCGTGGTAGAAGTCGAGGTCCGTTGATTTCTCGACGGTGCGGTAGGAGCCCGCGCGGATGGAGTCGACGATGGTGTTCTTGCGGTCGACCACGGCGGCCAAATCGACGGTGACCGGTCCGGGTAGGCGGACCCCGAATTCGGCGGCGCGGCGCGCCTGGTGCGCCACGGCGGCGGAGGCGATCATGGTCTTGGTGGGGATGCAGCCGCGGTTGAGGCAGGTCCCGCCGAGCAGTTCTTTCTCCACGAACGCGACGCGGCCGTGCCGGGCCGCGCGCAGCGCGAGCGGCAGGCCGGCCATGCCGCCGCCGAGTACCAGGGTGTCGTAGCGTTCGCTCATGTGCTCGGTGCCTTTCCTCGATCGAATCGCTCTGGAAGGGGTACGGCAGTCGACCGGTCGGCGCGGTCAGCGCGCGTGTTTCTCCTCGATTGTGGCGGGTGCGGGGGCGCAGCAGTCGTTGTCGGGGGTGGCGTCGCGGTGTCGGGCCTGGGTGTTGCGGGCAACGACGGTGGCGGCAAGCGTGGCGGCCACGGCCGCCACGGCGAGAATGATGACCGTGCCGGTGTGGTTTTGAATCCAGATGCTCACCGCGGCGGACCAGGCGGTGGAGCCCATCGCGGCACCACCGGTACTGCCGATAGCGGCGGGCCACCAATACCAGACGAGGTAGGCGCCGGTAGCGACGAGCACGACGGCGGTGATGCGGGTGCCGTGGCGGGCGAGCACCGCGAGGTAGCGGGTGGCAGCGGTGCCCGCCGCGGCGGTGGCGAGGCTGACCAGCAGCAAGACCGTCGCGGCCCCGGCGGCGTAGACGGCGAACACCACCAGCAGCGCTGCCCATCCGGCGGTGGCCTGGGCTTGGGCGATCACGGCGAGCACCACCCCGAAGGTGCACGACAGCGACGCGGCCGCATAGCCGGCACCGGCGGCCACCATACCGGTGGTGGTCATCGATGCGCGGGGCGGGCGCTGAGCGCGGCGGGGCAGGCGCAGGCCAAGGCCACGGCCGGTGAGCATGACCAGCCCGAGCACCGCCAGCGCCGCGCCGACGGCCAGGCCGAGGCGGGGGGCCGCGGCGATGAGCGCGCGGGCGCCGGCGCTGACGGCCAGGCCCGCCGCGGCGAGGGTGCCCGCGAATCCGAGGGTGAGCGCGGTCCCGGCGCGCAGGGCGCGCGCCATGCGGACCGGGAACGCGTCGGTGGTGGTGTCGCCGAGGGTGTGGGTGATCCAGGCGGGCAGCAGCGCGAATCCGCACGGGTTGACCGGGGCGAGCATCCCGGCGGTGAACGCCAGCGCCAGCAGTCCGCCCATCACGCCGCTCCCGCGTCGCGCAGTGCGGTGGTGATCTGGTCGGCGGACGGGTCGGTGGCGCGGTAGGTGACCTTGCCCGCCGGATCGACCACGACCAGCGTCGAGAGCGACGCCACCGAGAGTCGTGTGGTGAGGGTGGCGCCGGTGTCGATCACGGCGGGCAGCGCCTGGGTGCCGGTGAAGTCCTGGAACCCGGCCACCGTCTGCGCGGATTCACCCGGATCGATCCGGGTCGGGGCGGACAACACCCCGTGGCCTTACGGGCGCGGCGCCGCAGGGTGTAGCCGACGGCGGCGGCCACGACCAGCACGCCTGCGGCAAGCAGCCACGGGCTGGTCAAGACACCGCCGAGACCGGCGAGCACGCCGCCGGCGATCAGGGCGGGACCGGCGCAGCAGGCGACCATCACCAGCACGCCACCGGCCACTGCGAGCAGACCACCGAACCCGCCCGAGTCGTTGTCGGGTGTGTTCATCGCCTTGTTGTCGGGTGTGTTCATCGCCGCCCACTACCGTCCGCGGCGGGGATGCGCGGGCAGCAGCCCAGCGCGGCGGAGTTGTCGGCCGCCAGCGACCGCGCCAGCATCACCAGGTCAGCTACCCGCGGATCACCCACGGAGTACCGCAGTTTCTTCCCGTCGCGGCGCGCGAGGACATACCCGCAGTCGGCCAGGCAGGACAGGTGTACCGACACCCGGGGCTGCGAGATGCCGGCGTGTTCGACGCAGTCGGCGGAGGTGCGCTCCCCGGCGAGGATGAATTCGAGGAGCTTGAGCCGGGTCGGATCCGACAGGGCGCGAAAAAACTTCGCCGTCGTATCCAGATGCGTACACGCCGACTCGGCACCGGGCACGGTGACAGTGGCGGTGGTGGACCGGGCCATGGGATCGCCTCCACGAGACTTGAACTATTCGGATAAGCGCATAATATGGTTCCGGTAGATATTCGTCAACACGAATAGCAGCCGTTGTCGGTTCAGCGGTTGCCCGACCAGGAGGCACCCTCGTGACCTTGACAGATTCCCGCGCCGATCTGGCGATCATCGGTTCCGGCTCGGCGGCGTTCGCCGCCGCCATCGCCGCGGTCAACCTCGGCAAACGGGTGGTGATGGTGGAGCGCGGGACGGTCGGGGGCACGTGCGTGAACGTCGGGTGTGTGCCCTCGAAGGCGCTGCTGGCCGCCGCCGAGGCCCGCCACGCCGCCGAGGCGGCGGGCCGGTTCCCCGGGCTCACCCCCGCCGAGGTGCCGCTGGATTTCCCCGCCCTGATCGCGGGCAAGGACGCGCTGGTCGGGCAGCTGCAGGCGGAGAAGTATGTCGACCTGGCCGCCGACTACGGGTGGGAGATCGTCTCCGGCACCGCGGTGTTCGACGGCAGCGCCGAGGCACCCGTGCTGCGGGTCGCGCGCGCCGAGGGCGGTGTACGGGTGATCGAGGCCGACCAGTATCTGATCGCCACCGGTGCCGCGCCCTGGGCTCCGCCGATCGACGGCCTCGTTGAGGCCGGGTATCTGACCTCGACCACCGCCATGGACCTCCAGCAGCTGCCGGAGTCGCTGATCGTGGTGGGTGCGGGCTATGTGGGGCTCGAGCAGGCCCAGCTGTTCGCCCGCCTGGGCAGCAAGGTCACGGTGATCGCGCGTAGCCGGCTGACCTCGGGTGAGGAACCGGAAATCTCGGCCGCGCTCGAGGCCGTCTTCGCCCACGAGCGCATCGACGTGCTCACCACCGCCACCGTCGAGAAGGTCCTCGCCGACGACGGGCACAAGGTGGTGACCGTGCGCACCGGCGGCGGCGCCAGCACCGAGCTGCGGGCCGAGCAGGTGCTGATGGCCACCGGCCGCCGCCCCAACACCGCCGGGCTGGGCCTGGATGCGGTCGGCGTCGCCGTCGACGAGCGGGGCGCGGTCGTGGTCGACGACCGCCAGCGCAGCAGCAATCCGCGCATCTGGGCGGCCGGGGACGTGGCCGGGGATCCGCAGTTCGTGTACGTGGCCGCCGCGCAGGGCACCCTGGTCGCCGACAACGCCCTGGCCGGTGCCGATCGCGTCCTGGACTACACCACGGTGCCGCGCGTGACGTTCACCAGCCCCGCGATCGCCTCGGTCGGACTGACCGACGCGCAAGCCGCCGCGGCCGGGCTGGCCTGCCAGTGCCGGGTGCTGGGGTTGTCGAGCGTGCCGCGGGCGCTGGTCAACCGGGACACCCGCGGCCTGGTCAAGATCGTCGCCGAAGCCGGCACCGGCCGGATCATGGGCGTGCACGCCCTCAGCGACGGCGCCGGGGACCTGATCACCGCCGCCACCTATGCGATGACCGCGGGTCTGACCGTCGACCGGCTCGCCCACACCTGGGCGCCGTACCTGACCATGGCCGAAGCGCTGAAACTGACCGCGCAGACTTTCACCACCGACGTCACCAAACTGTCCTGCTGCGCAGGCTGACGCCGTCGGACGGGAGGCAGTGATGAACGGACACATGACGATCGGGGACCTCTCGGCCCGCACCGGGGTGCCGGTGAAGGCGCTGCGCGAGTACACCGACCTCGGCCTGATCTACACCCTGGGCCGCAGCCCGGCCGGCTACCGCCTCTACACCGACGACGCGGAGTGGTGCGTGCGGTTCATCGGCGAGCTGCGCGGCCTCGGGCTCACCATCGCCGAGATCTGCCAGCTCACCTCCACCGACCGTGACGACCACGGCCGTTCGGTCGGCGCCCATCTCGCCGAGCTGCTGCAGCGGTCGCGGCAGCGGCTGCGCCAGCGCATCGCCGATGCCGAGCAGATCCTCGACCGCATCGACGCCTTCGAAACCGCACACCGTGCGCATCTGGCCACCGACGACCTGTGCTGGGCCGGTGACCCGTGCGGATGCGAGCTACGGGCTTGACCCTCACCCCGGGGACAGACCCTACCGTCGGCACCGTCACTGTCCGATCGCCCTCGAGGAGTCCGATCCCATGAGTACCGACAACCTCACTGCCGACGTTTTCGCCAAGATCCTGCCCGCCGGCCGGGACCGGGCGCTGATGCGCGCCGCGCTGCGGCTGCTCGCCCACGGCACCCCGGTCACCGTCACCGAACTCGCCGCCGCCGCGGGAGTGCCCGACCTCGACCCCGCGCAGACGCCGATCGGCGCCGACGTCGAATACGACGAGGCCGGCCGGATCGTCGGCTGGGGCCTGACCCTCAACCCGACCCCGCACCGGTTCAGCGTCGGTGGCCACCAGCTCTACACCTGGTGTGCCCCCGACACCCTCATCTTCCCCGCCGTCATCGGCGCACCCGCCTGCATCGAATCCGACTGCCCGATCACGGGCACCACCGTGCGCCTGACCATCGACCCCGTCACCGGGGTCAGCGACCTGGAACCGGCCACCGCGATGGTGGCCTTCGTCGACCCCGACCGGATCCAGCCCGGTCACCTCCGCGCCACCTGCTGCAACCCGCAGATGTTCCTCGCCACCTCCGACGCCGCCCACCACTGGCAGGCGAAATTCCCAGGCATGACGGTGCTGCCGGTCACCGACGCCTACCACCAGCTCGCCCGCCCCCTCGCCGACGCGATCACCGACCCGACCACGACCACCGGAACCAGCGCCTGCTGCTAGATCGCGCCGCCGCCGATCCGGGCCGGCGCTGCGGGTCAGAACAGGGTGTCCCGCACGCGCAGCGGCCGGTACCCGGTGGGGCCGAGCTGGGCGAGTTCGGCGTCGATGTCGACCTCGATGGCGCCGAAGAAGTTGATGTTCTCGCTGTGGGCCGGGGAGATGTGCGTCAGCACCTCGTCGTCGATGCGCCGCCCGGCCCGCCGCATCTGTTCGGTCGCCAGCCCGTAATACTCTGTGGTCCAGGCGATGACGGCGTTGGTCGCCAACGTGAGGCACCATGCCTGTTCGGTCTGTCCCTCCAGGTGCCTCGCGCGCACGGCGCCTTCGTGCGCGTAGAGCAGGTCGCGGCGGAGCGCGTGCAGGGATTCGCCCTTGTTGAGCTGTCGGGAGATCTTGCGCCGATAGCCCGGGTCGGACAGGTACCGGGCGGCGTAGATCGTGCGCCGCAGCGCCCCGTATTCCTTGAGCGCCGCCGCGAGGGCGTTCTGCCGGCCCGACGCGGAGAGCTTGCCGACCAGCAGCGACGCGGTGGCGTGCCCGAACTTCAGCGACCCGCTCAGCCGGAGCAGGTCGTCGTAGTGCTCGGCGATGAGATCCAGATTCAGCTTGCGGGTCAGCAGCGGCCCGGCGTGCGGGAACGCGGACTCCACCTGGGCCCGAGGCGCCGCCCGATACAGGGTGATCCGGCCCAGGTCCCGGATGCGGGGCGAGAGCTGCAATCCGAGCAGGTCGAACAGCCCGAAGTTCACGAGGGTGACGCCGTGCGTGTCGGTCGCATGCTCGGTGATCGGCAGATCCGTTGCATTGCCGAGGATTTCGTCCAGCACGTAGTGAGCTTCGCGTCTCGTCGCGACGATGACCTTGGTGCCGTAGGTGGCGTGCTGATCGGTGACATGGGTATACGTGCTCAGTCCTTCGTTCGCGAAATAGCGGCTCAACGCTCTGGCGGTGACCGATTTGCCGCGGGTCGGGAACCGTTGCCCATCACTCGACGACAGGGTGCCGGCGCCGAAGACCGGGGTCAGCGGCAGCCTTTGGTGGTAGTCGATGATCGTCAGGTTCGCCGCCCGCAGCGTCTCCTCCCGCACATACCATTCGCTGGTCCAGGCCAGGATGTCGTAGGAGAGGCCCGACGCCTCGGCCATTCGGGTCAGCCCGAGGTTGGTGGAGTAGGCCCGCAGGACGGCGATGAGGTTGCGTTTCAGCTCCGGGCTGCGGGCCTGTTTGCCGCCGGCGTGGGTGAAGCAGTCCAGGTAGCCGGTGCGTTTGTCCAGCTCGATCAGCAGCGACACGATCGGCGCGAACGGCAGCATCTCCGTCAGCTCGGCCTTGAGCGCCGTCGCCTCCGCGGGCACATCCTCCGCCGACAGCGGTGAGATCACCAGGTCACCGGCCTCATCGAGACGGACCGGCCCGTCGCCGCCGGCGAGCACCTTCTCCAACTCGCCCATAGCGGCGTCGAGCTCGTCGGTGGCGGTCGCCAGCGCGCGAGCGGGATCAGCGGACTTGCCGACCAGGCGGCAGAACTCGTCACGCTGCGGCTCCCACGCCTGCGGGGTCAGCAGGTACGCGGCCGGGTCGGCGTAGCGGCGCGACCCCGGCACGAACACATCCCCGCTGCGCAACCCGTCACGCAGCCCCAGCAGCACGCACAGCTCCCAGTAGTGCCGATAGGCGGTGGTGTTACCGGCTTTGCGGGCCTCGTCGAGGTAGCCGCGCCACTTCGTCGGCACGAACCCGGTCGGCGCGTCGTCGGGCACCTTGCGAGCCTATGGGCCTGGCGTGCGGAGATCCTGGCCTACTTCGACACCGGCGCCTCCAACGGGCCCGTGGAAGCCATCAACGGTCGCCTGGAACACTTACGCGGTATCGCGCTCGGATTCCGCAACCTCGGCCACTACATCTTGCGGTCACTCATCCACTCCGGCGGCCTGGCACAACACCTCGATGCACTCTGAATCCGGAAGAGCCCGTTATGGAAACCCTCACCAGCGAGTACGCCGTGCTGCACTCTGAACTCGAAGCACGGCTGGCCGAAAAGTACCACTACCAGCAGGTTGAGGTCATCCAGCCTCACATCCTCACCGTGGCACTGCGGGAACTCGCCGCCGCCGGGCACATCACATTTTCACGTTCGACGACCACGAACACCGCTCAAATCATCACCACGATCGAGCCGGCAGCCACCCACAAAATCAAGACACGGGTCAGCAAGGCCTCCGCGTCGAAGCGCAAACTCTATGGTCGGTACCTCAGCTGGAATCACGCAACGCAGCGGTTCCCCTCCGGTCGGCTCGGGCCCGCCGGGAGATATTGTCAAGACCTGTGGATGAGCGGTTTTCAGGCGGCCTCCTGGGTGCCTGAGGTGGCGTCGGGTTCGACGAGTTTGCCTTTCTCGAAGGTGGCGCCATCACGGACCAGTTTCACCAGATGTGGTGCGTTGACCGCCCGCCATTTCGACTGCGCGGCCTCGATCAGTTTGTAGGCCATCGCGATGCCGGCCGCGCGGGATCCGGGGCCTTTGGTGACTTTGGTCCGTAGCCGCACGGTCGCGAACGTCGACTCGATCGGATTGGTGGTCCGCAGATGAATCCAATGCTCAGCGGGATACCGATAGAACTCCAGGAGCACGTCGGTGTCGTCGACGATCTTGGCCACGGCTTTCGGATACTTGGCACCGTAGGTCTTCTCGAATGCAGCGATGGCTTGACGGGCATGCTGTTCGTTTTCGGCGTTGTAGATTTCCTGCATCGCTTTGATAGCGTTGGGGTGTGCCGATTTCGGCAGTGCCGCAAGCACATTGGCTTGCTTATGAAACCAGCAGCGTTGTTCCCGGCTCTCGGGGAACACCTCGCGGACCCCGGCCCAGAACCCGAGCGCGCCCGGCCCCCCCCCCCCGGGGGGGGGCCGGCATGCCCCTCTGTTTAAGCAAGCCCCCACACAACGCCGCCCCACTCGCGGGTAACCGGTGGCCGCAACCCGCGCGCGAAAAAACGGACG
>NZ_LZMI01000098.1:0-18835 GCF_001665475.1 Gordonia sp. 852002-51296_SCH5728562-b
GTGTCCCCGAACTCCAGGCTGTGGGTGCGAGTCGATCACACCTCCCGCCCTCCCCTGGCGTCGAAACGGCATCCGTACCAGCATCCTTCGTGCGTTACGGATCAACACGACCGCAACCCCGGGCTTTGCCTGCCCTGCCGAATTATCATGGCGCCCAACCGGACCGCGTCAAATCCGCTTTCGGCAACAACTCGCCACGCGCTGTCGCCTCGCTCCCGCTCGGCGCCGCTTGTTTCGCGGCGACTTCTCCCCGGCGCTCCATTGACACACCCCGGCGGGGCGAATGGTCGGCAGATAACAGGAAAAGCACCACCACCAGACGCATCGGGAACGCTCATGGTGCGGATTCTTCCGGCTGTCGGGTGTCGAGATGCAGTGAAGATTGACAGGACACGCCGCTACAGACTGACAGAGACTCGGTGAGACGAGAGCCGGTGAAGGTTTCATTCCGGGAAACCGCAGCTCAGAAGCCTTATAAAGCTGTGGTCGGCCCAGTTTATCTGCCCCGCCCATCTCGCTCATCTCCGCTGCATCTCGACATACAAAAATGTAGGTTCCGCGGATCGGTGTCACTTCGCGGATCTCCGACCTGCAGGTTCTCGCCGTCGTGTCAGTGCCTTATTCCCACGAACTTGTCAGAATCCTCAGCCTGGTCGCTATCCCGTAAGGAGATCGATGCCCAGTCATTGGCCCGTTTGCCCCTAATGGATCGATCAGCGGGGTGCACCGAGCGGACCAGATCCCGCGGGTTGTGGTCGTGTCCGCGGTGCATCCTCAGACGCTGCGGGGTGTCTACCGGACACGGACTGGCAGCCGATATCCGTGGCGGGCGCTGTGATCGACTCGCACCCACAGCCTGGAGTTCGGGGACACACCGGGCGGGTACGCGAAGGCGGTGACGGCGAACGAGCATCTGCAGGCGGGGCACTCCGGTGCCGCGGGTGAGCAGGTTTCGGTGCTGCTGATCGCGGATCCGGGCGAACCAGCGGCTCTTGCCGAACGCATCGCCGACTACCTGCCGGAACGCCTGCAAAGCCCTGACCGGCCCGAGCGCCGGTGGACGACCTGTGTGCGCCGCAAACCGTACCTGCCGGACGAGCAAGCCGATTTCACCGATGTCATCGACACGGTCGATCCGTCCTCCGAACAGGAAGACATCGTCGTGTATCTCACCGATCTGCCGCGCCGGGAGGACACCCTGCCGGTGGTGGCCGACGTCAGCGTCGACCACAGATTCGCACCCATCTCGGTCGCCGGTGTGGGCGGCGTCCGGATCGAGCGCCGCATCCGCACCGTCACCGAACTCGCGCTCGCCCGCGTTCTCGGTGAACCCGAACTCATGCCTCCCGGCGCGGCGCGACGGTACCCGTGTGTGCAGATCAAGGACGGCATCCGATACTTGGCGCCCTCGGGACTGCGGCGACTGCGACTGCTGTCGGGGATGGTGCGGGCCAACCGGCCGTGGCGACTGGTCACCGGACTGTCGAAGGTGCTCGTCGGCGCCTTCGCCACGGGTGCGATCGCACTGGCCACCAACACGATCTGGTTGTTCGCCGACACGATGGGCCCATGGCGGATGAGTGCGGCGACGGTCCTGTCGATCGTGGCGATGATTCTCTGGCTGCTCGTCGAACACGAACTGTGGGAACGACCGAAGTCGCCGGAGGAGCGCGATCGTTCGGTTCTGTACAACACCGCCACCGTCGTCACCCTGGTCATCGGCGTGATCGTCCTCCACGTGGCTTTGTTCGGCCTGCTGCTGTTCACCGCGTGTCTGACTCTTCCCCCGGAACTGCTGTCCCGCATTCTCGGGCACGGGGTGAATTTTTCCGACTACCTCACCCTCGCCTGGCTACTGGCGTCCATCGCGACCATCGGTGGGGCGCTCGGGTCGGGTCTCGAGGACGACGCCGCCGTCAGGGAGGCGGCGTACGGGGTCCGGCAGCGGCAACGCATCGAGCAGACGCGACAACCGTCGAACGAGGCGGGATGATCATTGCCGGCGCAGCGCGCGCGACCCAGCCGTCCCCGGATGCGCGGGTGCCAGATCGGGTGCTCGACCGGTCGGCAGCCCGGTCCAGGTTTCGTTTGACTCCCTACACCCCGCGGGACTGTCACTCACTCAGCCCTGTTGCCGGGTTCGCTGGTGGGCGGTGAGCAGAAGGTGGTCGAACCGGGTCCGTAGGTCCGCAGCGGGTTCGCACTCGACGAATCCGGTGACGAGTTGTTCGGCGATCGTGCGAAGTCGGGTGTTGGTCTGCTGGGAACACCAGGTGAGAACGTCGAAGGCGCGGTCGGCGGGTATCCCGTAGACCAGCATCAGTGCGCCCGTGGCCTGTTCGATTACCGCCCGCGACTCGGCGAGTTCGGCGACCGCCGCGTCGACCGACTCCTTGACATCGCTGCGGTAGGACTGGGTGATGTCATGTAGAAGCCGGTGGTCCCGATCACGGCGTCTGTGTCGTCGTGCAAGAGGTCGCCGACGACCACGACGAGGTGAACTTTGCCGGCGGTGTCGATGATGCGGTGTTTGCTGCTGAACGGTTCGGCGTCACTGATCATCCGTTCGAGGACGCGGGCGACGCGCCGGTGATCCTCGGGATGCTTGTGGGACAGCAGCAGTTCGGTGGTCGGCGTGACGTCCCCGGGCCGGTAGCCGTGCATCTGGGCGACGGCGTCGGACCATTCCCACCGCTGACCGTCGAGGAAGAATCGGAAGCTGCCGACCCGCTGCGGCTCCCCACCGAACACCTGCTCTGAATCCGCCCCAATTTCTCTCGCACCAGGCACTGCGTCTCACTCCCGCTCGCTTCTCAGGCGTGCGCTCTAGCTGGACTTCCCGCTACGGCCAAGGCCGAGATGGACCCGCACACGTCCTGCACGTTTGCGATTTGGGTGACGGTGTAGTCGCCGACGTCGCAGTGGGGTGGGAAATCGATCTCTGTCGCCCCCGGCAGCCGCCCGGGGTCAGAGCAGTAGGTGGAAGATGTCGAAGGCGACGCTCCATTCGGCGGTCCCGGGGTTCTTGCGGTCCGGCTCGACCGTGACGAAGGTATGCGCCAGCGCCACGCTCAGGCCTCCGGCGATCAGCGGCAGTCGTTGCTCGGTCTCCTCGGAGAGAGCCACGTCCAAGGATGGCCGGGCCGCCAGTTGGTCGAGCAGAGGTTGTAGTTCGATCTCCTCGTCCAGCTTCTCGAACCGGTGGATGCTCTCCTGCAGCCCCTTGGTGATCGGCAGGTCCCACGGTTCGATCACGTCCCGCAGGTTTGCTTTGGCCGAGGTCTTGCCGATCAGGATCAGGTCGTAGATCTTGTCGTCGATGAAATCCGTATAGCGCTTGAGGTCGTTCCGGTCGACCTGTAGTCCGGCCGCTGCCCGGAAGAACCGCTGGAATTTGACGGTGCCCACCACTGGCATGTCGTCAGCTCCTTTCGAAGTATTCATGGATTTGTCGTACCGCCATCGCTCCTTCACCGACAGCGGGCCTCGATTCCCGAAACCTCCAACTTGCGATATCGCGCCCCGGTGGCGAGCACGACCGCCCGGGCGCGGATCTCGCCGCCGTCCGCCAGCCGGAGCACATGGTGCCCGGCCTCGGAGCCGAGGCCGGCGACGTCCGCCGACACCAGGAGGCGGGCGCCGAATTTCCCGGCCTGGATTATGGCGCGCTCCGCCAATTCGGCGCCGGAGACCCCTGCCGGGAAGCCCAGGTAGTTCTCGATCCGGGAGGAGGTACTGGCTTGGCCGCCGGCGGCGATCGACTCCAGTGTCACCGTGTTCAACCCGTCCGAGGCGCCGTACACGGACGCGGCCAGACCCGCCGGTCCGGCACCTACGACGACGAGGTCGCACACGTCCTTCGCTGCGTCCGGGACCGAGTCCGGGACCGGGAGCCCGACGATGCGGGCGAGTTCGGGGTTCGTCGGATTGCGCAGCACTTTCTCGCCGTGCCAGATCACGACGGGAGTGTCCTCTGGGGCGACACCCAGGCTTTGCAGCAGCTGCTCCGCCCGTTCGTCTTGCTCCAGATCGATCCATTTGTGGGGCAGCCGGTTGCGGCATCGCGAATTCGCGAAGCCGCAACGTGTCCGGGGAATAGCAGGAGCCGATGATCCGGAACCCCGCGCCGAGCCCGATCAGTAGGTGCCGGCGGATCAGGTAGGCGCGCAGGATCAGGTCGCTGAGCACGAGGTCGTGGGCGACGAGCTCGCGCACCCGCTCGGCTGGGACGACGAGCACCTCGCCGTTCTCGATCGCTTCGGCGGTGAAGAACGCCACCTGGCCTTCCAGCAGTCCGAGCTCGCCCAGGAATCGGCCCGGACCGTGCAGGCGCAGTATCCGGCGTTCGCCGTCCTCGGCGCCCTCGTCGATGATCGCGACCTTGCCGGTGAGGACGACGAAGAAGTCGCTGCTGCGGGTGCCCGCTCGGATCAGCACCTCGCCGGCGTGAACCGATCGACGTGTGCCTCCGGTCTCGAGCGTCGTGATCTGGTCGTCCGTCAGCCGCGGGAATGCTCCGACTGTATCCGGGGTCTCGTCGTCGACGAGCTGACCGTCGCCCAGGCGTGGGGCGTCCTCAGACGAAGTTCTGGTCGACATAACACCAGCGCCAATCTTCACCGGGTTCCATCGACTGGACGATCGGATGGCCGATGGTGTGAGCGTGTGCGCTCGCGTGCTTGCCCGGCGAGGAGTCGCAGCAACCGACGTGTCCGCACGTCAGGCACAGCCTCAGATGTACCCACGGGGTGCCGAGGCGAAGACATTCCTCGCAACCTTGTGGAGTGCGGGGCACCACGGCCCGGATCGCGGTCACGTGCGGGTCGGCATGGACCGAGGTCATGGCTTCGCCTCCTTGCCTGCATTTTCCGAGAGCGCCTGATCGAGCCACGTGCGCAGCTGGGGTACCGGAGCTGCGCCCGCCTGACGAGCGAGTACCTCACCTCGGTCCATCACCAGCAGCGTCGGTACGGCGCGGACGGTGAACCGTTCGGCCGTCTGGGGCGCAGCGTCCACGTCAACCTTGACGAGCTTGATCTGACCTGCGCGTTCTGTGGCGAGCTGCTCGAGCGCGGGGCTGACCATGCGGCACGGAGCGCACCACGTCGCCCAGAGGTCAACGAGTACAGGCACCGAGGATTTCTCGGCGACCTCCGCGAAGTCGCCGTCCCCTGCCGAGGCGATCCAGGGCAGCGGCTCGTGGCAGTTCCCGCAGCGGGGTCTCCCGTCCCCGGCCGCCGGTACCTTGTTGACCTTGCCGCAGTGTGGGCACTTCACCTTGTCGGATCCCATGACGACACCTCTTCTCAGGCCGCGATGGCGGGTTCCGTATATGCGACGGACAGTTCGCCGTCATCGACCGTGACACTGATGGTGCCGCCCGGTTCGATTTCGCCGCGCAACAGCGCACGACCGATCTTGGTTTCGACCTCATGGGCGATATACCGCCGCAGCGGCCGCGCACCGTAGACCGGGTCGAAACCGTGTTCGGCGATGAGCCGGCGTGCTTCCGGCGTGATATCCAGGTGTATCTGGCGCTCCGACAATCTGTTCCGAAGATCGGTGAGTTGTAGCTCGACGATGTGCTCGATCTGGGGCAGCGTGAGCGGGGTGAACAACACGATGTCGTCGACCCGGTTGAGGAACTCGGGACGGAAGTGCCCGCGCAGTTCCGCCAGCACACGCTCCCGGGCGTCCGGCTTGATCTCGCCGTCCGCTGTGACTCCCTCGAGCAGATGCTGGGATCCGATGTTCGAGGTCATGATGATCACCGTGTTCCGGAAATCGACCTGCCTGCCTTGAGAATCGGTGATCCGGCCGTCATCGAGCACCTGCAGCAGGGTATTGAAGACGTCGGCATGGGCCTTCTCGATCTCGTCGAAGAGCACCACGGAGTACGGCTTGCGACGCACCGCCTCGGTGAGCTGACCCCCCTCGTCATACCCGACGTACCCGGGGGGCGCACCGATGAGCCTACTCACCGTGTGCCGCTCCTGGTACTCGCTCATATCCAGGCGCACCATGTTGTCTTCGCTGTCGAAGAGCGCACTGGCCAACGTCTTCGCGAGCTCGGTCTTCCCCACACCTGTCGGTCCCAGGAAGATGAACGAACCGATCGGCCGGCGCGGATCACGGATGCCGGACCTCGCCCGGATCACCGCGTCTGCGACCAGTTGCACAGCCTCGTCCTGACCGACGACCCGCTCGTGCAGGATCTCGTCGAGCTTCAACAGCTTCTCCCGCTCGCCTTCCTGCAGTCGAGCGACCGGGATACCCGTCCATGCGGCCACGATCTCTGCGATCTCGTCTTCGGTGACCACCTCGCGCAGCAACGGATTCCGGCCTTGCCTGGTAGCCAATTGCTCCTCCGCCGCCTTGAGTTTGCGTTCGAGTTCGGTGATCTCGCCGTATCGCAGCTCGGCGGCCCGATTGAGGTCGTAATTGCGTTCGGCCTCCTCGGCCTCGTGTCGCAATCGTTCCAGCTCTCCCCGCAGCTCCTGCACCCGACGGATCGCTTGGCGCTCCGCCTCCCACTGAGCGTGCCGGGCGTCGGCCTCGGCCCGCAGATCGGCCAGCTCCTTACGCAACTCCTCGAGACGCGCCTTGCTGGCCGCGTCCGTTTCCTTGGACAGCGCGGCCTCCTCGATCTCCAGCCGGGTCACCTTCCGGGTGAGCTCGTCGAGTTCGGCGGGCATCGAATCGATTTCGGTTCGTAGCCGCGCGCACGCCTCGTCTACCAGATCGATCGCCTTGTCCGGAAGGAAACGGTCGGTGATGTACCGGTGCGAGAGGGTCACGGCGGCCACCAGTGCGCCGTCCTGAATCTTCACGCCGTGAAACACCTCGAGGCGTTCTCGAAGTCCGCGCAGAATCGAGATTGCATCCTCGACACTGGGCTCGTCGACGAGAACGGTCTGGAATCGACGCTCCAATGCTGCATCGGATTCGATGTGCTTGCGATACTCGTCGAGAGTGGTGGCACCGATCATGTGCAGTTCGCCGCGGGCGAGCATCGGTTTGAGCATGTTGCCGGCGTCGAGAGATCCCTCGCCGCCGACCGATCCTGCGCCGACGACGGTGTGTAACTCGTCGACGAACAACAGGATGCGCCCCTCGGCCGCTTTCACCTCGGACAGCACCGCCTGCAGCCGTTCCTCGAACTCGCCGCGGTACTTCGCGCCGGCCACCAGGGAACCCATGTCGAGCGAGAAGATCGTTTTGTCGCGTAGGCCCTCGGGCACGTCGCCGCGGACGATCCGCTGGGCGAGGCCCTCGACGATCGCGGTCTTACCGACGCCGGGGTCGCCGATCAGCACCGGATTGTTCTTCGTCTTCCGGCTCAGGATCTGCGTTACCCTGCGGATCTCGGCATCTCGGCCGATGACCGGATCGAGTTTGCCTGCCCGCCCCTCGGAGACGAGGTCGCGTCCGTACTTCTCGAGCGCCTCGTACGCCCCTTCCGGGGTGGCCGAGGTGACGCGCTGATTGCCGCGCACTTTCGTCAGCGCCGTGAGGAAGGCGTCTCGTGTGACCCCATGACTGGTGAGAACCCGTCCGGCCGCACTGGTCGACCCCTCCTCGGAGAGGGCCATCACGAGATGCTCCACCGACACGTAGGAATCCTTGAGTCGCTTTGCCTCTCGTTCCGCGGCGTCGAGCAGTTTGGCCAGGCGCTGGGTGATCGTCACCTGACCGGGTGTCGCGCCGGGGCCGCTGACCTTCGGCCTACGCGACAGTTCACGTTCCAGATCGGAGCGTAGGGCATCGACGTTCGCGCCGGCCTGCTCGAGCAGTCGGGGTACCAACCCTTCCTGCTGATCGACCAACGCGAGCAGCAGGTGCTCTCCGTCGACCTCGGTGTGACCCATTCTGGTCACGACGTTCTGGGCTTCCTGCAGGGCTTCTCGTGACTTTTCAGTCAGGCTGCCGGTGTCCATGGGGGTGTCCTCCTTCTGCGGGACGCTGCTTCGAGTTTCTCGATTCGATCCAGCAGATCGAGCACGAGCCCGATTGCCGAGTAGTTCAGGCCTAGACCCGTCCGCAGCCGTTGGATGCGGGCAGCGTGGGCCACTGCTGACGGTTCGAACAATATTTCGCCGCCGGGGTCGCGGCGTGCGTCGATCAGGCCGAGAGCCACAAGCTTTCGTGCCAGGTCGGGGTGCAGCCCGGTACGTTCGGCGAAGACATCCAGCGACATTCCGGTACGGCGAACCAATATGTACTGGGTGCCCGGGGTCGGGGTGCTCATGGCTGTTTCCTCGGATCGAAGTTCGATTCGGCGGCCAACTGTTCGAACAGCTCGCGTTCGCGTGCTGTCGGTTTCGGCGGCACCATCACCTTGATTTCGGCGTAAAGGTTGCCGTTGGCGCCCCGCGGATTGGGCATGCCTTCTCCGCGCAGGCGCAGCTTCCTACCTGTCGACGAGCCCGGCACCACTTTGACTTTCGCCTCGCCACCGGGAGTGGGAACGGCGACCGTCGCGCCGAGGGCTGCTTCCCAGGGGGAGACGGGCAGGTCGACGTAGATGTCCCGGCCCTGGACGCGGAACCGGGGGTGCGGTCTGATCCGCACCACGAGGTACAGATCCCCGGGCGGCGCGTCGCCGTTGCCCCGGCCCCCTTGCCCGGCCAGCCGGATTCGCTGGCCGTCCAGGACACCGACCGGAATGTCGACGTCGTACTGCCGTCCGTCCAGACGGAGAGTGCGTTTGCCGCCCCGATACGCTTCTTCCAGGGTCAGTTCCAGTTCCGCTTCCTGATCGGCGCCGGGAATCGGCCCGTACCCGCCACCGCCGCCGAACATCTGCCCGAAGAGGTCCTCGAAGTCGACGCCGCCCTCGCCACCGACACCGCGACCGAAGTGCACCCTTCTGCCCCCGCCCCCACCGCCGTACCCGCCGCCGCCGAACCCGCCGCCGTACCCACCGGCGCTTGCCCGGACCCGTTCGTCGTAGTCCTCGGGCACACGCCGGAAGTCGTCACCGAATCGGTCGTAGCGTTTCCGGGTGTCCGGGTCGGACAACACCTGGTAGGCCTCGTTGGCCTCCTTGAACCTGTCCTCCGCAGTGGGGTCCTTGTTCACGTCGGGGTGATACTTGCGGGCCAACTTGCGGTAGGCCTGCTGGATTTCGTCGGTGCCGGCGCCCCGAGAAACCCCGAGCACTTCGTAGTAGTCACGCGCCATCGGTGCTCACCCCTCGGGGCGGCTGACGACCACCGCGGCGGGACGCAACTGCCGCCCGTCCTCTCCATAGCCCGGGCGCAAGACCTCGACCACGGTCCCGGAGGGAAGGTCGGGTTGGGCCACCACACTGACCACTTCATGGAGCTCCGGAGAGAACGGCACACCGACCTCGTCGTGGCGCTCGAAGCCGAACCGTGACAGCACCTGCACCGCCTGATCCCGGATCGCCTTCACACCCTCTACGACGGCCTGAGGATCGCTGCCCGCATGGGCCAGCGCAAGCTCCAAATTGTCCAGTACCGGCAGCCACGCCGCGGAAACCTTCGCCACCTCCGCGGCGCGTTCACGATCCAGATCCTTGGCATACCGCTTGCGCAGGTTGTCCAGATCTGCGAGGGCCCTGCGCCAGCGGTCCTCGAGTTGAGCCAACTCGGCCCCCGTGTCGGTGCGATCAGGCGCCGTCTCGGTCTGATCCCCGTCGGTACCGTCGGTAGCCTGCTCGGTCGTCGAATGATCAGCAGACCTCTCCATCAAGTGCCTCAGCTCCGATCGAACTCGGCGTCGATCACGTCGTCATCATCCGACGACGCAGCCTCTGCGCCGCCGGCCTGGTGTCCGTCGCCGCCGCCGGCTTGGACCGGCGCGAGCCCGTAGAGCAGCTGCTGCAGCTCCGAGGTCAGGGGCTCTATCTCCGAGGGTGAAGCACCGTCTTTCACAGCCTTCCTGGCGTCGGCGATCAGCATCTCGGCACGCGCCTTGTCGTGCGGGGGCGCACTGTCACCGAGTTCGGCGAGTCGCCGTTCCACCTGGTAGGCAACCGAATCGAGCGCGTTGCGTGCGTCGACCGCCTTGCGCAGCTCCTCGTCCTCACCCCGGTTCCGTTCGGCCTCCGCAAGCATGCGCTCGACCTCACTCTGGTCCAGGTTGCCCTGCTCACTGATCGTGATGCTCTGCTCCTTGCCGGTGTCCTTGTCGCGGGCGGTGACGTTGAGGATGCCGTTAGCGTCGATATCGAAAGTGACTTCGACCTGGGCCTCGCCACGTGGCGCAGGTCGGATGTCTTCCAGCCGGAACCGGCCCAGCACCCGGTTGTCGGCGGCCCGTTCGCGTTCGCCCTGCAGCACCACGACGTCCACGGCGGACTGATTGTCTTCCGCCGTGGAGAACACTTCGCTGCGCCGGGCCGGGATCGTCGTATTGCGCTCGATGATCTTGGTCATCACCCCGCCCTGCGTCTCGACGCCGAGGGACAGCGGGGTGACGTCGAGCAACAGTACGTCGGAGACCTCACCTTTGAGCACGCCCGCCTGGACTGCGGCACCGAGCGCCACGACCTCGTCCGGGTTGACGCCCATGTGGGGGTCCTTACCGCCGGTGAGCCGGCGAACGAGTGCCTGTACCGCCGGAATGCGTGTCGAACCACCGACCAGGATCACCTCGTCGATGTCGTTGGCGGTGACCTTGGCGTCGCTCATCGCCTGCTTTACCGGACCGAGGCAGCGTTCCACCAGATCTGCCGTCAGATCCTCGAACTTCGATCGCATGATCGTGGTGGTGAGGTGTTTGGGACCGTTCGCGTCTGCGGTGACGAAGGGCAAGTTGACCTGGGCTTGAGTTACCGAGGACAACTCGACCTTGGCCTTCTCCGCGGCCTCGAAGAGGCGTTGCAATGCCTGCGCATCCTTGCGCAGATCGATGTTCTCCGCGCTCTGGAATTCGTCGGCAAGGTAGTCCACCAGGCGTCGGTCGAAGTCGTCTCCGCCGAGGTGGGAGTCGCCGGCCGTCGAGCGAACCTCGACTACTCCCTCGCCGACATCGAGCAGACTCACATCGAAGGTGCCGCCGCCGAGGTCGAAGACCAGTACGGTCTCGTGGGTCTGCTTGTCCATGCCGTACGCCAGTGCCGCCGCGGTCGGCTCGTTGATGATCCGCAGGACCTCGAGGCCCGCGATCCGGCCGGCGTCTTTGGTGGCGTTGCGCTGCGCGTCATTGAAATAGGCCGGAACGGTGATGACCGCTTCCTTCACCTTCTCACCGAGGAACTTGCTCGCGTCATCTACGAGCTTGCGCAGCACGAGGGCACTGATCTCCTCCGGCGCGTACTTCTTTCCCCGCACGTCGAATCGTGCCTCACCGTTGTCACCCGGCACGACGTCGAAGCTGACCGCTTTGGCCTCCTCGGAGATCTCGTCGTAATGACGTCCGATGAAGCGTTTCGCCGAGTAGATCGTGCCCTTCGGATTCAAGATCGCCTGCCGTCGGGCCAGCTGACCCACCAGGCGCTCGCCGCTATCGGTGAACGCCACCACCGACGGCGTCGTCCGCGCACCCTCGACATTGGAGATCACCACCGGCTCGCCGCCTTGCCAGCTTGCGATGACCGAGTTGGTGGTGCCCAGGTCTATACCCACAGCAGTCGCCATGACTCATTCCTTTCGATCGGTCCGGCCGGTGAGCAAGCGGACGGCTTCGTCCGCGACCTCGACATCGGCGAGGACTTCGTAGTGACGTGGTTGTAATGACTGGATTGAGGTGAAGTCGCGCCGGCCGCCCTGCAGCGCATACATGAGCAGGCCGAGCAGAGCGCCGACAACGGCGCCGAATACCAACCCGTAGAAGGCGAGCGCGAGGCCCGTGAGCAGCGGCTGGACCCAATCGAGTAACCCGAAGATCCAGCCGAACAGCGCACCCGTCAGCGCGCCCGCGGCGGCGCCGCGCAGAGCGGCCCAGCCGTAGTTCAATCGGCCGACGATCTGCTCGACCAGCTCGATGTCGCGACCGACGATGGCCAGTTTGTCTACCGTGAAATGCTGGTCGGAGAGGTAGTCGACGGCGCTCTCGGCGTCGGCATAGGTGTCGAATGTCGCAATCACCTGGCGAGCAGGTGGGTGTGGACTTACGGCGGAGGTTCCGCCACTGGACTCTGACATCCCGCCCCCTCGGCGTCGATGTTGTGGGGTTTCGCCGAGCCTGTGCGTACCGGTACGGCCCGGCCTTCGGACAACCGGTTGGGCTCACGAACGGCCCAACCGCAATGCGAGTTCTTCATCCGCCTTCGGGCGGTCAACACAATTCGCCTATCGACAGTCCTGGCTTGCAATCACTGAAATGATGCTAACCCTTGTCGGGGGCCGACGCAAATTCGCCTATCGGGCGTCGACAATAGAGGCGCAATGGCGTCCATACCTGCCCTGGGCATAGATGTCCGCCGGAACCCGCTCGAGGCGACCGGTACACGCAACTCCGGGTACCGGCCACTACTCCGGTGCGTCCACGAGTAGAACTCCCGATCCAGTCATCTTCGCAGCCGACGCGGTGAGTGGCAAGGCCCGCACAAGTCGAAAGCGGGAAGCGAATTCCGCAATGACAGTACAGTCGCTGACACGCTGGCAATAGCCGTTCCTTCATGCTCACGTACAGGAGCAGGTGCTCGATGGCGGAACGACAAGTTCCTGGCGCCGAGAGAACCGGCGGGAGAAATCCATTTTCCAAACGGTCGGTTTATCCATCCACTGGAGCCATGCCCACCGGATTCCACTGGGCGGCAACCGAATCGGAGACGTTCCAGATTAGAATTGTATGAAAAAGTTGGTAGCGCAACAAGATAGGAAGCATCTTGGCTCTCAGTGGTGGAGCATGCGCGCTGCCGTTCGTCGATGCCGGTTGCCTGGGTGCATCGAAGCGGTTCGGTGACCGGTCTCGGGCGCCGCCGGGGGTATGTTGATCGGGTGGGCCCGCTCGCGGCAGGTGCAAGTAGGAGACCGATTCCTCACGGAGGCGGTGGCTGATGCGCGTACCGTCGACCGTACGTTCCTCGATCTGGGTGCCGCTGGTCGCGATCGTGGTCCTCCTCCTCGCGGGATGCGGCGCATCGGCTCCCACCACCTGACGCCCTCAGCGGGACCTGCCGTAGACCTGCCGGCACTGGTCCGGCAGGTGGAGGCCTCGGTCGTCACCGTGCTTACCGGGTCCGGTGTGGGCAGCGGCATCGTCTACAAGACCGACGGCACCGTCGTCACCAACGCCCACGTGGTCGAGGGTGCCCGGCAGGTGAGTGTGGCCTTCGCGGACGGGCAACAGGTGTCCGCGAACGTGCGGGCCGTCGATCGTGTGACCGACGTCGCGGTCCTTCAAGCGGACCGCACGGATCTGACTGCGGCGACGTTCGAGACAGCGTTGCCAGAGGTCGGCGCGCTCGCCGTAGTCGTGGGCAGTCCGCTGGGGTTCGAGGCCACGGTCACCTCGGGCATCATCTCAGGATTGCACCGTCAGATCCCCGGGTCGGCTTCCACCGGGGCGCCGCTAGTCGACCTGATCCAGACCGACGCCGCGATCTCGCCGGGTAACTCCGGGGGTGCCCTGATCGACGGACAAGGGCGGGTCGTGGGGATGAGCCAGGCCTACATTCCCCCGTCGGCGGGTGCGGTGGCTCTGGGCTTCGCCATCCCCGCGGCGAATGTCGTCGACGTCGCAGACCAACTGCTGGCCTCGGGAACTGCCCAGCATGCGTACGTCGGCATTCAGCCCGGCACGCTGAGCCCGCAGATCGCCGAACAACTGGCAGTCGACCGCACCAGCGGTGCCGTCGTCCTCGAGGTCGTCCCGCTCGGTCCGGCTGCGACGGCGGGTATCCGGCCGGGCGATGTCATCACCGCGGTCAACGGCCACGACATCGAGTCGGCGGAGGACTTCATCGCGGCGCTCCGTGCCCTCGACCCGGGCGATCGAGTCGATTTGACCGTGCTCCGCGGTGGCGAGACCCAGCAGATCTCGGTCACAGTGACAGACCACCCCGCCAGCTGAACGGGCTCTTCGCGCTTGAGCGGGGTGCCCGGTAGTTGAATGGGGCTCGTGGCCCCGACATGCTGTTGGTCTCTCACAACGCGACAACAGCGAGGCCACGAGCATGAACGAGGGTACGTCAGTGCTGCTCGGGCTGGAGGACGAGTTCACCGTCCTGCAGCTCGAACGAATCGATGCCGACACGGTGCGTGTCGTCATCGAGGTCATCGACCCGGAGGGCGCCTGCCCCGAGTGCGGGGTGCTCACCTCAAGGATCAAGGAGCGGCCACTGGTTCGAGTCAAGGACTTGCCTGCCTCCGGCCAAAGAACCGATCTGTGGTGGCTCAAACGGCGCTTGGTGTGCCGCGAACCGGCCTGTGGGACAGCGACATTCACGCAGCAGTCCCGCGCTGTGCCGGCACGGTCGCGGCTCACGACCCGGCTACGAGAGAAGATCGGTTCGGCGATCGCGTCGGGCAACCGCGCCGTCAGCGAGGTCGCTAGCGAGTACCAGGTGGCGTGGTCGACCGCGCACCGGGCGCTCATCGCACTGGCCAACCAGTGGCTGCCCGAGCCGGAACCCACCCGCGTGCTCGGCATCGACGAGACCCGCGCCCGGTCGGTGCGCTGGGTGCTCGAAGAGGCCGGCTGGACACGGTCGAACCCGTGGATGACCTCGTTCGTCAACGCCGACCCCACCCTGCCCGGGCACCTTCTCGGGCTGCCCCCGGGACGCTCCGGGGCGTGCGTGATCGACTGGCTCGCGCTGCAGACACCCGCGTTCCGGGCCGGCATCGACCTGGTCGTGATCGACCCGTCCGCGCCGTACGCGGGCGGGATCCGCACCGCCCTGCCGGACGCGCGGATCGCAGTCGACAAGTGGCATCTCGTCGCCCTCGCCAACCTCATGGTCACCCAGGTCCGTCAACGGATCACCCGGCAACTGCACGGCCGCCGCGCATGCCGTCAAGGAACGCCTGCGCCTGCTGCTGGCCGAACACCAGCCGCACCAGATCCGGCGCAGGCTGTACGACTTCTACGACGCCACCGCCCGCGCCGACATGGAGGAAACCAGCCGCCTGGCGACCACGATCGACACCTGGTGGCCAGCGGTGCTCGTCGCGCTCACCGAGGACGTGACCAACGCCCGCACCGAGGGCTTCAACCGGATCATCAAGCAAACCAAGCGTGTCGGATGCGGCTTCACCAACATGGACAACTACCGAAGGCGCATCATGGTCCACATCGCCCTCACCCGAGGGCAGAGACCAGCAGCATGAA
The DNA here is from genome assembly GCF_001665475.1 of Gordonia sp. 852002-51296_SCH5728562-b. Taxonomy (NCBI): domain Bacteria; kingdom Bacillati; phylum Actinomycetota; class Actinomycetes; order Mycobacteriales; family Gordoniaceae; genus Gordonia; species Gordonia sp. 852002-51296_SCH5728562-b. The sequence continues at coordinate 15,247 of NZ_LZMI01000098.1, forward strand.
ATCAGCACACGCCCCGCTCAAACGCGGAGAGCCATTTATCTCTGCAGTAAACGCCCGGCCCGTCTTCGGCGCCTCGTGCCACACATGCCTTCCCGCTCGGGTTGCGGCGGGCCATAATTCGCCTTTCACGTGCCCGGCTTGCCGTCTTCGGAGCTGGGCCTTGACACCCCTGCACCGGGTACCCCCGCATCAGTACCGCACCTGCCGCTGGGCAGTCGATGCATCACCTGTCCGAACGGAATCGACCGGCCCCACGCTGATCACTGCTCCCACACCGCCGAAGCACTTCAACCGATCCGTCACTGCAGCATCATCGAGAAGCCGTCCTCGACACCGGCAGGTCCCGGGCCCGCTGGCTGTGATGTCTTCGCGCTGGCGGCGTCGGCGGGGAGAGGATTTCGCAGTGAGCAGCACCGCTCTCTCCGGGATCGAGGCGACCACCGAATCCGGCCCGCGGTGCTGCACGAAACCTTGGGGCTCCATCGAGCCAGTGGCAATCGGCCCGTGGTTGCCTCACCATGGAGCGGTGACTGCTAAGCGTTGCCGATCCACCGCCGATCCTGCCGAACCCCTTTCCGATGCCGAGCTGCTCATCGGCCTGGTGGTCTCACCATCCCTGAGTGCGATGCTCGGCCCCGAGGTCACCACCTCGGTGCGCAAGATTTTGGTGCAGCGGTATCCGGGAGTGCGCTGGCAACTGAAGATGGCCGAAGACCGGCTGGTCGATCCACCCACCGAGACCTTGGACCTGCTGGAGGCGGCCCGAAACCGCGTGCTGGAGGAGAACTGGGATTTGGCCGTGGTGCTCACCGAGATCCCCCTGAAGACCGGCCGACGTCGGGTGCTCACCCAGCTCAGCCCCGTGCACGGGGTAGGACTGGTCTCCGTCCCAACCCTGGGAGCCGTGCACGTGCGGCAGAAGGTGCAAGAGACCACCGTGCACGTGGTCGGGCAGCTCCTGGGCTACGACGCCGAAGACCTCAACGCCCAGCGGGATCTTGCTCGAAGAGCCCACCAGCTGTCCACCGATCTCGACGAACGCCCGGACGACAACGTCGTGCAGTTCACGGCCCGAGTGCTGAGCGGCAACGTGCGGTTGCTGCTGGGCATGATCCGCGCCAACCAGCCTTGGGCCTTCGTGGCCCGGCTCTCCCGGGCGATGGTCGTGGCAGCGGCCACCGGCATGCTGACATTGGTGGCCTCGGACCTATGGGTACTGGCCATGGCCTACGGGCCGGTGCGCCTGGTCCTGCTGGCGGTGATGGCGATCGGGGCGGTGAGTGCCACCCTGATCCTGGGAGCCGACTTGTGGGAGCGCCCACGGCGGCGAGCCCAACGTGAGCAGGTGATCCTGTTCAATTTGGCCACCACCGCGACCGTGGCCATCGGGGTTGTGGTGTTCTACCTCGGCTTATTCATCCTGTCCTGGGTCGGCGCGCTGCTGCTCATCGACGAGCAGGTACTGGCCGGTGTCGCCGGTCACCCAGTGAACGCTTTGGACTACGCGAAGATCAGCTGGCTCACCGCCAGCCTGGCCACCGTGGGCGGAGCACTAGGAGCTGGCCTGGAGGACGACGATGTGGTGCGCGCCGCTGCCTACACCCGGTCCAGCACCTGACACAGCCCCAGCACAGAAGAAACTGAAACATCTACGCGTTGATGCCACGTCTATGCAGGTGTCATTGCCGGTCGCGATGACTTGGTGGGCTCAGCGCAGTGCGCTGCCTCGTACTCGGCGGGTGGGGCGTTGCCGAGGCGGGTGTGCGGGCGGGCGCTGTTGTACCTGTCGATCCGGGATCCGCACCGCCCTGCCGGACGCGCGGATCGCAGTCGACAAGTGGCATCTCGTCGCCCTCGCCAACCTCATGGTCACCCAGGTCCGTCAACGGATCACCCGGCAACTGCACGGCCGCCGCGCATGCCGTCAAGGAACGCCTGCGCCTGCTGCTGGCCGAACACCAGCCGCACCAGATCCGGCGCAGGCTGTACGACTTCTACGACGCCACCGCCCGCGCCGACATGGAGGAAACCAGCCGCCTGGCGACCACGATCGACACCTGGTGGCCAGCGGTGCTCGTCGCGCTCACCGAGGACGTGACCAACGCCCGCACCGAGGGCTTCAACCGGATCATCAAGCAAACCAAGCGTGTCGGATGCGGCTTCACCAACATGGACAACTACCGAAGGCGCATCATGGTCCACATCGCCCTCACCCGAGGGCAGAGACCAGCAGCATGAAATCAGCACACGCCCCGCTCAAACGCGGAGAGCCGCTGAACGACTATTCCAAGAACGACCAAAACGGGGCGGGCGGGATCTGTGTTGCGGGCGGTCCGGCCCGCAGCGTTGCGGGTATCGCAGGCGTTGAGCAGCATTACCGTCCGCGTGTCCTTGGGACACAAAATTGGGAATACCAACTTCAACTTCGGGTCAGCCACGAACTGGGTGGACTGTCCTGTGCTCATCGGATTTGCTGACGCTCCTGATGGGCGCCGAGGGTGACGAGGGCCTCGATGCCGACTTTGTCGGCGGCGAGGTCGCAGAAGGCCTCGAATCGGGTCGTCGCGGCCGTCCTGTCGTATCGGGAGGTGGGATCGTCGATGTCGGTGGCCTCGGCCAGCGCGGTCAGATACCGCTGGGCCGTGCACAGGTCGTCGTTGGCCTCGATTACGGTGGCGTCGCGCAAGTCGTGCCGGCAGAACGGACGCACCTTCCGATCGGCGCTCTCGCGCGGACACCGTTGGGGGCAGTGCCATGGCGGGCCGTGGCTGCCGAGCCAGGTGGTGTCGGAGAATGGCACCTGCCCGCAACCGGGACACCGGGTCTGCAACCGCAGTCGGTGCCGCAGGCGGATCGGAAGCAACGGGTGCGCCCATTGCCTCTGCCAGATGCAGTCCGGCTCGGCCTCAGCCGCGCCGCCGGGGGCGCGGTGGAAGGTGTGGGGTCAGGCCGTGCGGGCGGCGGATTCGCCGGCATTGTCGATGGTGGTCGCGGCGATCAACTCCGGGGTGATCGTCTCGGTGCCGGAGGCGATCGCCAGGTAGCAGACGCGGTCGATGAGGTTGGTCAGCGACGCTATCCGGCCCTGTGTGCGCCGGTGCAACACCTTCGCCTGCTCGACGAGCATCCCCTCGTGGGCGTCGGCCAACTTGATGTGCCCCTCCAACGTGCGGAGCAGGTGATCCAACTCCGCAGCCCCGGATCGGTATCGACCGCGAACGGGACGACCGGGCAGCGGGTGGCACGGCGGCTGGTCTGCGCGTAGGCGGCCTGTTCCCCGAGCTGCCCTTCATCGAAGAACCGCTTCTCGGCGAGCTGAACTCCGACGTAGACGAACGTCGCCGCCATCTCGTTGGCCAGACCCTTGAGGTGGTTGGACACCTCGATGCCGTTGCGATGCTTGAAGTCCACGAAGTGCAGGTCGTCGAGCACGACCAACCGGGTTTCGCAGCTGGTGACACAGTCGACGGCCAACGCACCCAGCTTGGAGGTCGACGCCCGGTCGACGGCGGGAGGAATGATCAAGACCTGTGGATCAGGGAGGGCGTGCCTTCCCGTAAATATGATCCTGGTAGTCACTTGATCAAGT